>JALSZC010000108.1:0-1075 GCA_027059605.1 Ghiorsea sp.
AACTCCGGTACTGGAATACCACCTTCTGCCTGCTTCAATATCGACAGTATCTGACTGTCACTGTATCGCGATTTCTTCATTTGAATCTCCTGCGTAAATTTTACGAGAAAATTCTACTTTTGAAAAATACTCTTTTTCGGGGGGATTACCAGTATACTGTTCCCGATTTTTTCGATTTTTCCAGTACACTGTCCCCGATTTTTCCAGTTCCCTCTTAAGTATCAACTTCTATAGCTGCTTCAATATATTAGGCTCTAGACTAGCATACCTTGTGTTTTCTGAGTATTGCCCACAACTCTTTGCTTAAGGTTTGCACATCTTTTTTCCATCGCCATTCACACTCCTTGATGTGTAATTCAAAGTTTATCTTCACACCGTTAAACTTAGCCAACCTTCGTTTGGTAAAGATCCAAAACGATTCAATACCATTGATATGACAATGCCCATCACGGGCAAACTCATTTGCACCGTGATGCACGCGAAAGTGTTTTGCATAACCCACATCAACCAATCCATTGTAGCCTCGCCAGCCATCACTGTAAATTACGCTTTCCACCGATACTTTACCCCTAATAATCGCTTGTAGCGTATCCTTCTTACAGTCTGGCACAATCTCCGTATAAACCCTACCATCTCGTTCAAACACACCAAATACAGGTTGCTTCTTTGTGCCACGACCGCGTTTTAGTTTACCATGAAAACCACGAATACGCCGTGCGCCAAAGTATGATTCATCAACTTCAACCTTACCCACCAATGCTTCTTTAAGGGCTTCCTGATGCGCATAAATAGTTTGCCGAAACATGCCATACCAGTGGTTTATGGTATTGCGATTACGCCCCAATAAAATCGCTGCTTGGGTTGCTGTAATGTCTGCACAAAAACACAACATTATATTTTTCACATGATATGAACTTAACTTACTGTTCTTAAACATGTTTACAGGCTAAATAGATAAACCTGCTAGTCTAGAGCCTATATTAAAAGCATTATTGTAATCAATGGCAATGGGGTTGAGCTGAGCATTATCCTCTAAAACAAGGCTAGGGAAGCTATACACACCCATGTTTTGGAC
>JALSZC010000108.1:1085-3456 GCA_027059605.1 Ghiorsea sp.
GCTATACGCAGCCTGCATGTGGGTAAACATGTGGTGTTTTATATGCAAAAAGAGAATCATATTGTGATTGTTCATATCCTGCATGAACGGATGGAACCTACTCTACATATCAGCATTTAATGCACTTTTGCCCCAATCTGAACTAGAAAAATGATAAATGAGTATACTGTTCCCGATTTTTTCGATTTTTCCAGTTCCCTCTTAAGTATCAACTTCTATAGCTGCTTCAATATATTAAAAGCATTATTGTAATCAATGGCAATGGGGTTGAGCTGAGCATTATCCTCTAAAACAAGGCTAGGGAAGCTATACACACCCATGTTTTGGACTTGCTGTATATCATGTTGAAGTTGTTGTTGAGTATGTTTGGCATGTAGGTCTTGTTGAAACTGCGCTGTATCTAAATCTATGGATGTTGCACATTGTATGAGTGTGTCATCATCGGATGGGTTTTGAGCATGTAGATAATATGCCTGCTGTATGGCGAGTATCATGGCATCTTCTTTGTCTGGAGCTTGGGCTTTGGCGGCAAGCACAGCGCGGCAGGCAGGGTAGGTGGATCGGCGGGGTATGTTGTTTGTCCAGAAATCAAAGTTGAACTGTGTGGTTGGTATTTTTTTGGTGATGGTATGCCAATGTTTTTGAATCATGGCTTGTGTGGTTTCATCCATAGGCTCATCACTATCAGGCGCAAGCCCGCCTACAAGATATTGCACTTTGATGTGCGCTGGAAGCACTGCTAATAGCTCGGTCAGCGTGGGGCGAAATGCCCAACACCATGAGCACATGGGGTCGTGGACGTAATATAAGGTTGCCAAACCCATCTCCTAATCGTCATTCCCGCGAAGGTGGGAGCGTAGCAACAACCGTATGGGAGATTCATCTACTAAGACTGATACGTTGATGGATACCCACCTTCGTGGGTATGACGAAGTGTTGAAGATCATCAAAGCGTCATCTTCACATCGGGATGAGCATTGATTTCACGATACAAATCATCAAGTTGCGCTTTGCTATCAGCGGTAAATGTGATGGTTAAGGCAAGGTATTTCCCAGTTTTGCTGGGTTTGGATGAGACAGCACCTTCACCAAGGCTGGGGATATGCTTGCGTACTATCATCACGATGTCGTTTTCAAAAGTATCGTTATTCGTGCCCACCACCTTGAGCGGGAATGTGCAAGGGAATGTCATACATAATTCTGCGTTGGGTTCTTGCTCTGCCATGTTCTTTTATACCTTACGTTTGGCTAAACTGCGTTTAATATCGTTGATTGCTTTGGTGGGATTCAACTCTTTGGGGCATGCTTCCATGCAGTTCATGATTTGATGGCAGCGATACAGCTTGAATGAATCTTCTAACATATCCAAACGCTCACCTGCGGCATCATCACGTGAATCTTTAAGCCAGCGATTGGCTTGCAAGAGTGCTGCAGGGCCTAAGAACCTATCACCATTCCACCACCAAGATGGGCAAGAAGTGGTGCAGCAGCCACAAAGTATGCATTCGTAGCTACCATCAAGCTCCGCACGTTCTGCAGGTGTTTGCAGGCGTTCATGCTCTGGTCTTGGGGTATTGGATTGTAGCCATGGTTTAACTTGTTTGTATTGGTCGAAGAAGTGTGTGGTATCTACTACCAAATCACGCACCACTTGCATACTTGGTAATGGGCGCACCACAATGGGTTGTTTTAGCCCTTCAATCGGAGTGATGCATCCCAGACCATTTACTCCATTGATATTCATACCATCCGAACCACACACACCTTCACCGCATGAACGGCGATAGGTGAGCGAACCATCGAGATTCCATTTGATATAATTTAAGGCATCCAAAAGCTTCATACCTTGTTTTTCCACAGGCACTTCAAAGCTTTGCATATAAGGCTTTTCATCAGTTTCAGGGTTAAACCTATAGATTTCTAGTTTTACGGATTTATTCATGACCATAACCCCGCACCGAGAAAATTTGCATATTTATGGATTCCCGTTTGCACGGGAATGACGAATGGCTGCCTAGTAAACAATTTAGTAAACCCGCTTTTTGGGTGGAAAGGATTCCACAGTCATAGGAATCGTTCGCACAGGTTTATAGCTGACTTCTACAGTATCACCTTGCACAGTTGCCAGAGAATGTTTCATCCATGTTTTGTCATCGCGCTCTGGGTAGTCATCCCGAGCATGTGCACCACGCGACTCTTTACGGGCAGCAGCACTAGCAGCAGTGGCTCTGGCCAAGCTCATCAGGTTTTCCAGCTCTAGGGCTTCAATCAATTCAGTGTTAAATACGCGATTTTTATCTTGAATATGTGTATCAACCATGCGTTTGGCTAAGGCTTCAATGGCTGCAACACCTTCTTGCATCACTTCTTC
>JALSZC010000109.1 GCA_027059605.1 Ghiorsea sp.
GCACCAATTTCTTTGCAAAAATTATCGCGAAACTCGTACATTTCCTTGAACTTAAAGCCTGTATCCACATGCAACAATGGAAAAGGAAGTGGCGCAGGATAAAAAGCCTTGCGTGCCAAATGTACCAGCACAGACGAATCCTTACCCACAGAATACAACATTACTGGATTACGAAACTCAGCCACTACTTCACGAATAATGTGAATGGATTCTGCTTCCAACGCTTTAAGTTGGGTTAACTTATGTTTACTCATCTCTACCTCAATTACTTCTTGATAATCAGGCGGTGCTTAGCATCACCCACTGCTTCAATGGATAGCACTTTGTAACCTTGCTCTTCGCACGACGCAGGCACATTTTGCAAAGGTTCACCTTCATTCAAAATAACTTCTAATTCTTGACCTTCATCCATCTTAGCCAATTGTAGCTTAACTTTCACAAAAGTCATCGGACAAGTCTCATTCGTAATATCTAAAAATTCCATATTGCTTCCTTTTACCTACTATTT
This sequence comes from Ghiorsea sp., assembly GCA_027059605.1. Lineage (GTDB taxonomy): Bacteria > Pseudomonadota > Zetaproteobacteria > Mariprofundales > Mariprofundaceae > Ghiorsea. The sequence continues at coordinate 509 of JALSZC010000109.1, forward strand.
ATACAAAAATGATATGTGCGTTTTCTGATTCATTGAGGAAGGTGGCAACACCCACCACATCTTCAACTTCTTCAATCAAATCATCGCGCTCTAATTCTAAAATATGCAATGCCATTTCACACGCCAACAACCGAATACCCAGTGCATGTGCTGCTTCAATCAATTCTGGCAAAGTCGCCACATTATGTTTTTTCATCATGCTGGTCATCAAGCAGGGACTAGCACCACCAAAATTTAACCGTGAAAGTGGTAGTTTGTTGCGCCCACCCAATAAAAAGTTAAATACTTTAGCCAAGAGACCTTTACCCAAAACTTTGCGCCCAAAATCTTTTTTAAGCACGTTCAAGCCCCAAAACGTGAAGAAAATCGTTACTTTTCGGTTGGTTGCCGCAGCGCCTGTTGCCATGACGAATGCAGCCAATATTTTATCAAAATCACCACTGAAACACACGATGGTCAAGTCTTTCTTTTCTGTTTTTACAGCTGTTTCACTCATTTCAATCTCCTACTTCTTGATTGGGCTGGCATGCAAACCACACTCTGCTACCGCATCTTCTTGTTCCCACCACCAACGACCAGCTCTAGGGTCTTCTCCCACTGATATAGCTCGCGTACACGGCGCACAACCAATGGATGGATAAAATTCATCATGCAGCGCATTATAGGGTACATCATTATTTTTGATATAATCCCACACATCTTGCTGCGTCCACATGATAAGCGGGTTAAACTTTTTGATACCAAACGTCTTATCATCTTCCACAGCCAACATATTTTCCCGTGAATCAGCTTGCTCCTGCCTAAGTCCTGTCACCCATGCTTGCGCACCACTTAAAGCTCGTTTTAATGGCAAAATCTTACGCACATGGCAACATAGTTTGCGCTTTTCAATCGAATCATAAAACAAATTCACACCATCTTGTTTAACCATCCTTTCCACTTCTCTTGCATCGGGAAAATATATGTCGATATTCAAACTACTTTTCTTACGCCAAGTCTGCATCACATCATAGGTTTCTTGTGGCAAACGACCTGTATCCAAACTAATGACCCGTATTGGAATATCATGTTTATCTAAAAGGTCTAATAACACCACGTCTTCCGCACCGAAACTACAAGCAAACACAACATGACCAGTATAGTCCGCCACCGATTGTTGCAACAAACTTAAAGTATACTCCACTTTATCAACCAACACATTCATTTTTTACTCCAAACATCAATAATAAAGCCCTATCACTGGCCACCAATACTTTACAATCAGCAGAAACATTAACATAGCCGAGATTGATAAAGTCGCACCATATTTAAGCATGTGGATAGGGTTAACATAGCCACTGGCATAAATCATAGCATTGGGAGGCGTTCCCATGGGTAACATAAACGCAAAACCTGCAATAATACCTACCGTTAGTGCAATCACTACGGGGGCTATACCCACAGCAGCCCCAACAGGCATAGCAATGGGTAAAACAATCGCTACAGCTGCTGCATTACTCACACTTTCCGTGAATAGAAGCGTAATCAAAACCAACAAAGCGATAAGCGATAGACCTACCATATCACCAGGAATAAGTGTATGCGCCAACCATGTTGCAGCACCTGTATCTGACAATGCTTTACCAATAGCAATCGCCCCTCCATACATCAACACCACACCCCATTGCACATGGGTTTCCACTTGCTTCCATTCCACTAAACGCAAGGCAAACATCAATACCACACTCACCAAAGCAATACTGGCTAATCCATTTGCATGCCCTGCAAACAACCATGCTACGACTGTGCCTAACATTAAAAAGCTCATTAACCAGCCCTTCAAGGTTAATACACCTAACTCCAATCGTCTCTCGGCAAACTTATCTTGTACCACTTGCATATCCAACTTCACACGAGACACCATGCGCAGTAAAAGTATTGCTGCCACACACAACACACCAAATACCAATGGCAAAGCAGCCAAACTCCATTGCATAAACGAAAAACTTTCCCCTGTTAGCTCACCAACCAAAGCCAAGGCAAGTGGTCCTCTAGCTCCACCCAACAAGGTTGCCACACCACCAATAATTGCCCCCCATGCCAAAGCAAAAAATATTGCTTGTGCATAAGCATGACCTTTTCGCAAACCCAAAGCTCGCACAATTTCCCATGCTATGGGTAAAAACAAGGCTGCTACTGCATGCTCAGGCATGACAAATGCCATCAATGCAGGTAAAAATAACATCACCAACAATAAACGCTTGAAACTATTGCCCGTCTTCTTCAACACAAGCAATGCCAGTCGCTCAGACAAACCGCTTTGCATCACACCCGCAACCAACATAAAGGCTCCCAAAATAAAGAATACAGCAGGATTACCAAAAAATGCAAACACAGCACTTGCAGGCAATACCCCCAAAACAGGTAACAAGGCAAGCCCCAACAACGAAGTAATAGGCAAAGGAAGCAACTGGGTCACCCATAAAACCAAACACAACAAAAAGATGAGCAGCGCATTAAAGGCAGAGGTATTTAACCCTTCAGGCGCATCACTATACACCCCCCAAACAAATACTGTAGCCAACAATATTAGTGCCATAAAAGGTGCTACCTCAGCAAATAACAAGCGGTGTATGGGCTGGGTTTGTTTGCCGTCCTCTTTGCGCCGCAAATGGCGGCGAAAACTATCTAACCAACCATCAACCTTACGCCCCAACGGTGAGCTACTCCAACGTGTTGCTAAAGTTGCAGTTCGACTGCTATCCAATACACCACTTTCCATAGGTGTTAATACACGACCCATATCTCTTAATCGATGTGAAGGTATATTCGAGGTTTCTAGTAGTGCATATTGCTCTAATAACGCATCTTCAATATCATCTAATGTTGAAATACTTTGATGTTCCAAAGGCGTGTTCGGTAATGGTCGAAATGGAATCAACAAAGGAACAATACCCTTATCAACCAAGGCTTTCATACCATTGGTCGTTGATGTCACTGGCTCTAAACCTACAATCAAGTGGCTCACCACAGTACCCGGTCTAAAAATACGCCGTGCATATTCTAAGGCTTTAAAGATTGCATCTTGCCCACCCTGCTTGGCTTTACCTGGGCAGACTTCTTTAAAACGCTTGGCATCAAAAACTTCCAAGTTACAAATAAAAATATCCAGTCCTGCAGCATACAACGCATCTATCACGGACAAATCTTTCGGTGCTACTGTTTCCAAAGCAATTTGCCTATGTCCCAAGTGACGGCGCAACAATGCAATCACTGGCAAAAGTTTGGATAAACCCACATCATCTGTTGGCGAGAAACCATTGTATAAATATACAGTATCAATATCACGCTCGGCTAAAGCTGCTACCACAACTTCCACCAGTTCTAAAGGGTCTCGAAGTGGTGGTTCTGCTTCATTAAGCATGGAGTCATACTGACAATATGCACATGCATCACCTTTGCTAGAAAAAAAACCGCAACCCATAAATGGCTGTAGTATGAGTAGCTTATCATGCAAAGAGGCAAAGCTACCCATACGCGAACCCTTACGCGTACGTTGTTTATAAAATGCAGGAGCTTCTATAAGTTCAACAGTCTCTTGTTCGCCACCACAGGCTAACACGGCTTTGTTCCCATCTACAGAAAGTAATGAAAACCCACTTTCTTCCGTATAAGGCTGCCCCACAGGCACAGAACAAAAGTGCCCCGATGGTAGTCGTAAATCCAACACCGTTTCCGCACCATTGGTTTGCGCAAGCCAACGCGAGGCTTGTGGTAAACCATTGGGTAGCGCCAAACCTCGGCTCACCAAGGAAAGCTTGGTACGCCCAGGATTAGAAAATGGGTGCAAGTCGTCAGTCATTTTGATTAAGCAGTTTTCTCAACCACAATTTGCCATTGTGTATCTGAAATTTGTTTTTTCTCTATCACCTTTTGACCTTGCTCCTCTAAAGATAGAGGCACATTCTCAATCGGCTCACCATCATCCAAAATTACAGCCAATTGCGCCCCCATAGGTAAACCTGCCAACTTGATTTTTGTTTTTACAAAATTCATAGGGCATGCCACACCAGATAGGTCTAATGTAGTGACTTCTCCATCACTTACAACTTTTCCAGCATCTTGCCCTGAAGTCTCATTACTTTCAGGCACAGCAGCAAAACGTTTTTCAGCCAAACTCACAAACGCTGACTGCGCTTCTTTAAGCTTAGTCACGCCAGATGCTGGGTTGGATAAATCAATGCTCATCATCGCACTTTGCACTGCCATGAATTGTTGCATGACTTCCGTATCAGAACCCGCATTGCTCATCAACAAAGCAAACACCTCTGCATCATCTTCAGGTGCTTCTCCATACGCCACCAAAAATGCCCTAGCCGTTGAAATCAAAGAACGTTTAAGTGCTGATTGCGCTTCTGCCCAGAACATGGCATCAGCATGCGCTTTAGCAATCATCAGCTCATATTCCGCTTCCGAAATCAAAGCATCGGACATAGACAATACAGCACCAGCACACTCACCTTTTTTATTACCTTTGGTATTAAAGGCTTCATTTTCTGACCAGTCATAAATCAAGCCGTCCACTTCGCCTGCATCAGCCTTAAATGGAGCCAATATTTCAGACAAACCTTCTTTACCTAAACGCTCTGCCCAATCATGAACCGACTCATCATCTTTGCGCCCATCTTTATAAGCTTGAAGCACGGCAATACCTGCTTCTGGCGCATGTTTGGCAGGCACCCAATCCGAGGCAAAAGCAAATGATTCACCCGCCACACCCGAGCCACCCACATGCAATTGATAATGCGGCACAGGTTGCCCTGCAACCTTTTTCGCCATGCCATGAAAACCCAAGTCTGCAATATGATGACGACCACATGAATGTTGGCAGCCAGATGCTTTAATCGTAATACCAGCCAATGTAGGATCTTGTTTCAAATCTACCATCAAAGGCTGCAATGCCTCTGCCAAACCACGGCTAGACGTAATCCCCAACCTACATGTTTCAGTACCAGGGCAAGCTGTAATATCCGATATACCCCGCGCATAAGATGTTCGGAGGTCAGCATTGCCCAACACTTCAACCACATCATCCACTTTTTCTGGGTTTACATCGACAATCACCAAACCTTGCTCCGTGGTTACACGCAATTCATTGCTTCCACCCAACCGAGCAGCTTGTGCTACAGCACGACATTGTAAGGGTGTTAAGTCACCACGAAAAACATTTAATAATATTGATGTTTTACCATCATGTTGGGCAACAATACCGCTTTCAGCAAAAGGCATATGCCCCGTTGGTGAACGCCAGTTGGTGCCTTCAAAAACCACATCAGGCAATGTACCTTCAATCACCGCACGTTGTTTTTTATATTCTTCAACAAACCCTTCTTCACCCAGTTTTTGCGCCACATATTTCAGGCGTGCACGAGCTCTGCGTTTACGGTCTGAGTATTTGAAATGCATGCGCATCAAAGCTTCGCCCACAATCAATACATCAGACTCTTCAATGAAGTCTTCTAACTTGATAGCAGGCATAGGTTGCGAAGATAAACCACCTGCTGCCCACACTTCAAAGCCTGCTTTTCCATTTTGATGTTTAGCAATATAACCCACATCATGCATACCACCCAAACCACAATCAGTGGCACAACCTGAGAATGTCACTTTAAATTTACGTGGAAACTGTTGAGCCAATGGATGGCGCAAGAAATATTCAGCAAACTTGCGTGCATGAACTGTAACATCTGCATGTTCCGCAGGGCATTTGCCTGCCAAGAAACAAGCCGAAACATTGCGTACAGTATTACCACAAGCTTCACGCGATGTGATGCCTGCTGCATCCATTTTGCGCAAAAAAGGTACAACATCTTTAAGTGCCACAAAGTTTGCCTGAATATCTTGACGTGTCGTAATATGCACAACCTTTTCAGGTGCCTCTTTTAACGTGCCATCTGTTGGCATTGCACCAGCATATAATTCGGCACACTCACCCATCACTTCCAATTGCGCAGGCGTAAGCACACCACCTGGAAACTTGGCACGAATCATTTGCACGCCTTCTTGCCGCTGCCCATACACACCCATCTGCAAACGGAATGGGGTAAACCTTTCTTCAGGCATGGTTCCAGCCTTGAATGCCTTATAACCAGCTTCAAATTCATCCACATCAGATGTTTGTGCAAAATCAAATGTACTCATCTTCTTACCTCTCATTCCTACTCAAGCTTACACTAAAATTAAAGCGCAAGCATCCTGCACGTAGAAAATCACCTCTACGCTTTTCATGCATTGAATTGTTTTTAAACTGTGGTCTTAGTTATTCGCCAAACTTCAATTCGCAAGCTTGCTCATAAGTGACCAAGTCTGTAATCGTGGGGTTTTCACCACACAATGGACATTGCGGGTCTTTACGCAGCTTGAGCTTTTTCCATTCCATACGCAGCGCATCAAATGTCATCAACTTGCCAGATAATGAATCACCAATACCCAACAATTCTTTGACCGCTTCTACAGCCTGAATCGTACCTACAGCACCTGCAAGCGCACCCAAAATACCCGCTTCAGAACACGATGGAACTAGCCCTGCTGGCGGAGGCTCAGGGTATAAACAACGGTAACAAGGTCCTTCTTTATGTACATGCGGTTTGTAGGTCGCTACTTGCCCTTCAAAACGGAACATTGCACCTGAAATCAAAGGCTTCTTCTCAAAGTAACATGCATCATTCACCAAAAAACGGGTTGGGAAGTTATCACAGCCATCAATAATCAAATCATATTCAGAAATAATTTCGCGGATGTTTTCTTCCGTGACAAAATAATTATACACATTCACTTTCACATCAGGATTCAGCTCTTGCATGGTTTGTTTGGCTGATTCCACTTTAGGCATACCCACACGTTTGGTATTATGGATAATTTGACGCTGCAAGTTGGAAGAATCCACAATATCTGCATCGGCAATACCAATCGTGCCCACGCCTGCTGCAGCCAAATAATAGGCTACGGGTGAACCAAGTCCACCTGCACCAATCATAAATACTTTAGACTCAAGCAATTTGCTTTGTCCTTCAGCACCCACTTCTGGCAAGATAATATGGCGTGAATAACGCTCAATTTGTTCTTCTGTAAAATCAATCATTGGAAATCATAACCTCTTTTTCACCACAGAGGCACAGAGGCACAGAGAAAAATAAAAAAACTCCGTGTCTCTGTGTCTCTGTGGTTAATCTTTTAAACTTCGATACCTTTAAATAAATCCGTGGACATGTATCGCTCTGCCATAGATGGTAAAATAACAACAATACGTTTACCCTTCATCTCATCTTGGGCAGCAACGCTTAATGCAGCCGTCACCGCAGCACCAGAAGAAATCCCACCAGGAATACCTTCTTCACCAGCTAAACGCTGTGCCATAGCAAAAGCATCATCATTACTTACCTGCTCCACACTATCCACAATATCCCTATTCAAGTTCTTAGGAATAAAACCAGCTCCAATACCTTGAATTTTATGCGGTGATGGTTCACCGCCTGAAAGCACGGGTGAATCCGACGGCTCTACCGCAATCGCCTTAAAATTTGGGTTGCGTGATTTAATCACTTCTGCAATGCCTGTAATCGTGCCACCTGTACCCACGCCAGCAACAACCGCATCCACTTGACCATCACAATCTTGCCAAATTTCTTCAGCCGTAGTTTGGCGGTGGATTTCAGGGTTGGCTGGGTTATCAAATTGTTGTGGCATAAATCCGCCTTCAATGGTTGCAACTAGCTCTGTAGCCTTGGCAATTGCACCTTTCATACCCAACGATGCAGGCGTTAATACCAACTCCGCACCGAGCAGTTTCAAAAGCTTACGTCTTTCAACACTCATGGACTCAGGCATAGTTAAAATACATCTATAACCTTTAGCACGAGCCACAAATGCCAGTGCAATACCTGTGTTCCCAGAAGTTGGCTCAACAATCGTACCGCCTTCTTTAAGCAACCCTTTAGCCTCAGCATCTTCAATCATGGCTTTACCAATACGGTCTTTTACTGAGTTTAATGGATTAAAAAACTCACATTTCACCAATATTTCAGCATCCAAGTCTGCACCAATTCGATTCAAACGAATCAACGGTGTATGACCAATGGCTTCTGCTGCATTATTATAAATCGCCATGATAAACTCCTTTCTAACCTTTCAATCTTTTCATCTTGTAGCCATTCAAATTACTGTGCTTTTTTCAAGGGCAAGGCAAAAAAGCACAGCTTACTTTCTGCTAAGCGAGCATTTTTTTAACGACGCACTTGAGAAAATAAACAGTGATATGGATAGCTACAGCTAGCCTTCAATAATACCCTGTTCAATCGGTTCAACATGCACACCATCTTGTGCTTCAAGCCATTTTACAGATGCTTCAACTACTTCTGTTTCACCTTCAATTTCAAGCCCAACCAAACCCATATCTTCTTTGACTTCTGCCATACGGATATTGGTCACCACATCAAACTCTTTCGCCAACTTCCAAATCACTGGCTCGGTGACTTTTTCTTTATCAAAATTCAAATATACACGTAATTTCATCAATCTCTCCTCTCGAAAATAAAAATATTTGTTCGCTAACAAGGCACGGTGAGCGCGAGAAGCGCAGCATACTTTTTAGTATGTGAGCATCACAGCACTTGCCATAACGCAGTTATCGGACAAATAGATTATTTTCCACCTGCGATTGCGGGCACAATGGACACTTCATCCCCATCTTTAACCGCTGTGTTTGAGCCATCCAAGAAGCGCACATCTTCATCATTCAAATACACGTTCACAAAACGACGAATTTCACCGTTTTCATCACAAAGGCGCTCTTTCATACCTGGGTGCGCTGCTTCTAGGTTATCAATCAATTCACCAATGGTTGCGCCTTCAATACTTACTTCATCAGCGCCATCTGTTAGCTTACGTAGTGGGGTTGGGATTCTTACTGCTACTGTCATGTTATACTCCTGTTTCTTCTTATTTTTTATATACTTTACTGGACACCGTCGGCTTCTGCCAACACATCAAACTCTTTAAGTGATGCACCAATCACACGGGGCTTGGCCACTTCATTAATCACCGCTTCTTGGGTTTTCAAACCGTTCCCCGTGATACAAAGCACGATAGATTCATCTTTCGGCAACTTGCCTGATTCAATCAGCTTAATTGCGCTACCTAAAGTCACACCGCCTGCAGTCTCTGCAAAGATACCTTCCGTTTCTGCAAGCAACTTCATCGCTGCAATCACTTCTTCATCGGTCACATCTTCACACCAGCCGCCTGACTCTTTAATCACACGATTAGCATAAAAACCATCCGCCGGATTACCAATCGCTAATGATTTAGCAATGGTATCTGCTTTCACAGGGTGAATCATATCCGTGCCATCTTTGACTGATTTAGAGATAGGTGAACAGCCTGTAGCTTGTGCGCCATATACAGCAGTTCCCGTATCTTCAATCAGACCAAGCTTGATAAACTCTTTGATGGATTTATCAATTTTGGTACACAATGAACCTGAAGCCATAGGCACAACCACGTGTTTGGGTGCTTTCCAGCCCAGTTGTTCCATGATTTCATAACCCATAGATTTAGAGCCTTCCGCATAAAATGGACGCACATTTACATTCACAAATGCCCAACCATATTTACCTGCAACTTCAGAGCATAAACGGTTTACATCATCATATTGACCTTTAATGCCAATGATGTTGGTGCCAAAAATACCAGCACCCAATACTTTACCTTGTTCCAAGTCTTCAGGAATAAACACATACGATTCCAAGCCCGCTGCTGCCGCATTGGCTGCCACAGAACCCGCAAGGTTACCTGTAGATGCACATGCCACAGTTTTAAAGCCAAACTCCACAGCTTTGGATAAGGCCACTGCCACCACACGGTCTTTAAAGGATAATGTTGGGTAACATACTGAATCATTTTTAATATAAAGCTCTTTCACACCCAAAGCTTTGGCTAAATTATCTGCCTTAATCAATGGAGTAAAACCATTGTTTGCACCAACCTTTGGCTCACCATCTATAGGAAGAAGTTCTTTATAGCGCCACATGTTTTGCGGACGAGATTCAATCAACTCGCGGGTGAATTTACCCTCAAGCTTTTCGTAGTCATAAACCACTTCCAATGGGCCAAAACAAAATTCACAAACGTGTGTTGGTTGAATATCATATTCTTGACCACACTCACGGCATTTTAAGGCACGAACTATACTTTCACTCAATGTTATCTCCTGTGCAAAAAAGCGTCCTCTTTTGCGCAACATTATTTTATACTTCAAAACTTTTTTATACAGAATCCGAAAACAAAAAAACCCTCGCGATAAAGCGAAGGTTGGAAGAAAATGCACGCAGTGTGCGAATAAACTCACAACCCGAACATTATCGCTCCTAGACTTCAAAACACTCTAGGCAGGCATTGGCACCATTCCTTCTCGCCCTATCTCTTAGGATAAAACTTGAGGCGGTTGCCGCAGTTTCGTAGGGCCTGTAACCCTCCACTGCTCTGGATAAACTCGGATCCAATATGTAGCACCGAATTATCGGCAGTATTTTTCAAAACGCAAGTAAAAAGATTTTACTCCAGCTTCTTGGTTTTACAGGTTCTTACAAATCGCAAGGCTGGCTTCAGATTTATTCAATGCATAGATATGCACACCCGCTGCATCATTTGCGATTAAGCCTTGGCATTGTTTGGTCGCAATCTCGATACCCAGTTGTTTCACAGCATCCAAATTATCTTGAATAGGGCTCATTTGCTCATGCAACCATTCTGGAATACTTGCACCACACATTTTAGAAAAACGTACAATTTGTTCATAATTGGCAATCGGCATAATGCCGGGAAGAATAGGAATGGTGATACCCATCTTTTCAGCCTGCTCTCGAAATTGGTAATAGTGTTCATTATCAAAGAAGTATTGCGTGATGGCAGCAATCGCACCTGCATCCTGCTTCATTTTTAGATACTTCAAATCATCACCAACACCACCCTTAGATTCAGGATGCCCTTCAGGATAAGTTGCTACCGCAATAGAGAACCCCTGTTGCTGGCGTACAAACTTCACCAAGTCTGTGGCATAAGCAAAACCGCCTTCTACCGCTTGAAAACCATCTTGACCTTCAGGCGCATCACCACGTAATGCCAAGATATTCCGCATATCAGAAGCTTTGTATTGGTTTAATAACTTTGCCAAATCATCTTGCGTTGAGCCCACGCAAGTTAAATGCGCCATAGGCTCTAATGTCGTTTCTTTTTTGATGCGTTCTACAATACGCAGTGTGCGGTCTTGGGTTGTACCACCTGCACCATAGGTTACAGAAACAAATGATGGATGAAGCGGCGTAAGCTCTTGAATACACTGCCACAAGTTTTCTTCGCCTTTATCTGTTTTGGGCGGAAAAAACTCAAATGAGATGGATGGTTTGCCTGCTTTTTTACAACCCGCTAAAATATCTTCTAATAACACTTACAACCTCGGAACCGTGACACCGCGCTGCTTCATATATTTGCCCGCACGGTCTGCATATGATGTTTCACATGCTTCGTCCGATTCAAAGAACAAGAATTGTGCCACACCTTCATTGGCATAGATTTTTGCTGGCAATGTGGTTGTATTTGAAAACTCTAGGGTCACATGCCCTTCCCACTCAGGTTCAAGCGGGGTGACGTTCACAATAATACCACAACGCGCATAAGTCGATTTACCCAAACAAATCGTCAATACATTGCGTGGTATTTTTAAGTACTCCACCGTACGTGCCAAAGCAAAAGAGTTGGGTGGAATAATGCAAACATCAGATTTTATATCGACAAAACTTTTATCATCGAAGTCTTTCGGGTCAACCGTCGCCGAATGGATATTGGTGAACACTTTAAACTCATCAGAACAACGCACATCATAACCATACGATGATAAACCATAGGAAATTGCGCCCTCACCCTTCGCATTCTTTTTGACTTGACCATCCACAAATGGATCAAGCATTTGATGCTCTTGCGCCATTTTACGAATCCACTTATCTGACTTGATTGACATGCACTACCTCTTACTTGACTAAAATCGACTGCGAAACCTGCTTATTTTTGAGAACATTGTCACGCAGTCATACAAGTAAAGTTTTGAAACCACTGTGAACACAGCATTACAAATGCACTTTAAAGCAAAAGGTAAAACCTCTACCTTAAAGATTAGGAAAACTTAAAACTTATAATTGGCAATCAAATAACCAAACACAGCCGAATCTTGAGAGCCTGTTCTTTCCAAGACTGCCGCACCAGGATTAAATACACTGTAATTGGCAACAAGCGTTAAACCTTGCATTTCCACAACTTTATACACCAGTTTTAAGTCAACCTCAGTACCCGCATCCGTTTCCGTATAAGCAGCATTACCAGCATACAACACACCAGCACCCACAACATTTAACCAATCACCTTGCGCTTTATCCAAAGATAAAAAGTGCACATTGCCATGTAGGGTAAGGTTTTGCGTAGGTGAAGTTTTAACCGACAAACGAATATCTTTCATATTTGCCCAAGAGAACCTATCCATTTCACCATAGTGCGCATGGTTGGTATGGAATGGGAACACAAAGTTTTTGTGGGTGCCTGCATCTGTCTTATCATCACCAGGGCTATAATCATATTCAATACCAAAGCGTGTTTTCCATGCATCTATAATATAACCTGCTTTAAGAGCATAAGCAGACGCACTTTGTGATACACCAGTTAACCATGTTCCACTTTGAAACACCACTTCGGCAGTTGCATCAACAGCACCCCAAACACCAAAACCTCGTGTACCATA
>JALSZC010000110.1 GCA_027059605.1 Ghiorsea sp.
GTCAAATATTTTGGGATGCATGGCAAAAAGCACAAGCCGATTTACCTCTCAATGCCTTGGAAGTTCGCATTGCTAGAGTGATTGCAATGCATCCAGAATACCATCACTTTTTCGATGATATGGACACCTTCCTAGAAAGGGATTTCCAAGTCGATGATGGCATGAACCCTTATCTTCATTTATCCCTTCATCTAGCCATTGAAGAACAACTGGCAACAAAACATCCACCAGAAGCAGCCAAACTCATGGAGCACTATATGGTAAATTTAAAAAAAGAACGCCATGAAACACTACATGTTATTTTAGAAGTATTAGCAGAAACGGTTTACCAATCACAACGCACTGGGCAAGAGCCAAACCCCGAAGCTTATGCAGGTCAACTTCGCGTATTGATGCAACAATAATGCGTTATTTATTCCTTACATTACTCGGTTTCTTTGGCCCTGCTTTATTAATGTTTTTATTACGTCTCACATGGTTTTACATACGCACCCAATGGCTAAAAAAGCTTTCAACACAACAAAATGAACCTGAGATTATCGATGTTACACCCACTCATAAAAAACGCATCAGCAAACCTTTTATTTTCCTTTGGCTGCTGATTAGCATTCTTTGTACTGCCTTTTTAGTTTGGCAAATGGATGACACCCCTGCCCCAGAACAAACTTATATTCCAGCACATATTGATGCTGAAGGGAACTTTGTGCCTGCACAAGTCCTCAAAGAAAAGACCAAATGAAATTAGGCTTTGAATATTTGTGTTTTTTCTTGGTCAGAATTGTCTTTTTCTTGCACAATGCTTGTGCCACATTTGGGGCACTCATAAATATCAGCTTCTTCAGCTTCAAACTTTTCATTACAACGTGGGCAACTGACTTTAACTTCGCTCATTTTCTCTCCTTCTCTTTAGGGAAATACCTGCCTCAACCCGTTCATACTTTCAAACAACCATGATTGAAGACCAAAACATGACAAATTGCAAGCCTACATCTGTGACTTACGCCGCATTTTCTCAAATTCCCGCTTCCAAGCTTTATGCAAGCTTAAACAAACAAAGTGTTCTCATCACATCCAACCAACGTTTATCAAGGTTTCGTTTACAAGAATTTGAAAAGCAGCAACTTAAGCTTGGCAAAACAGCATGGGAAACGCCACAAATCTTACCTTGGACAACATGGTTACGCCAACAGTGGTCTCATGCCAATATTGGTGTATGGCTAAACAAACAGCAAGAAACTTTATTATGGCAAACATGCATAACTCAAGACCAAGAGGTACATGTACTCAATCCTAAAGCATTAAGTAAACAGGCTATGGATGCCAGACAAATATTAGCAGACTTTCATATTGACCCAAGCTGCTTGCAACATGCTGGGGAAGAACATCTTGCTTTATGGCGTTGGCAGCAAAGTATTCAAGAAAAAACAGAACATTACCTTTCTTTCCAAATTCTCGAAGCATTGCAACAAATACAAACTGCATGTTCACACACCCACATTGTATTGGATGGTTTTGATAGCTTTACACCTGCCCAAATGGGCTACCTTGAACATTTACAACAGCAGGGTTGCAGTATTCATACCGTTATCAATGACCAACCCCAAGCCACTATTGAACTATATAAATATCAAGATGAAGAGACTGAAATCAGGCAGGTGTGCCAACAAATCAGAAAGCACATCGAGCAACACCCTAAGCATACCATTGCTGTGCTTGTGCCTAATTTAGAGCGCATTGTTCCCACTATTCGTCAAATATTTTCCGATGAACTTGCGCCTACCTTGAGTTTAGAGTGTAACTCTGATGAACAAGGTGCATACTTCAATATATCCCTTGGCTCACCTCTCGCCAATCAACCGCTTATTCAAACGGCACTGCATGTATTGCGTTTAACCCAGCAATACAACCTAGACTATAAATTGATTAATCAGCTTTTGCTTAACCCTTATGTGCAAGGTTACCATGAAGAAGCAGAACAACGTGCAGCTTTGGATGCCTTATTACGTCAACACAACCAATATCATTTAAATATCAAACAGTTGCTTAACGTGTGCCAAGAAAGTGATGGTGACCTTAGTCAATTTATACACATGCTTGAAGTCATCTTAGAGCAACAACAAACATTAAAAGATACGCCTCATAAACAACTTTTATCCCAGTGGCTTAGCTTAAGCGAGCCATTCTTGGACAGTATATTCTGGAATGCGCAAAGCTTTGTGCTGCCTTATGAAGCAGCACAGCATGAGAATTGGAAAACCTTAATCAATACTTTACCAACTTTGGATGATTTTTGTGGTTTCATCACATGGTCAGAAGCATTATCGCATATACAAGAACATGCATTTGAACATGTTTTTCGCCCAGCACCAGGGCTGGCAAACATTCAAATCATGGGTTTACTTGAAGCTGCCAACTTATCCTTTGACCACGCTTTTGTCATGGGCATGGATGATGTGACATGGCCACCCGCAGCCAAACCACATCCACTGATTCCTTTTGATATACAAGTGCAATACCAAACACCACATGCCAATAGCGAGCGTGAATGGTTATATGCACAAAGTGTGTGGCAACATATTCAACATATCGCACCCACATTATCTGTCAGTTATGCTTGCCTCAAAGGCGGGCAAGAAGTCCAAGCTTCTCCATTTGTTAAACATGCCAGTGAACAAACGGAATCAAGTCATACTTCAAGTCGCTATGCCTTGTATTTACAACAACATACAGCAACTACGACTACCATAGCAGATAGCATATTGCCTGTAACAACAAATGAAAATATTCACGGTGGCACAAGCCTTATCAAAGCACAATCGGCATGCCCATTCCAAGCTTTTGCCCGCTACCGCTTGCGTTTACGTGGTTTGGAAACACCAACATTGGGTTTAACCCCTGCAGAACAAGGTACCTTATTACACGCTGCTTTAGAGCGCTTCTGGAAACATGCCAAAAACTCAACAAACTTACTTCAATTCATCAATGAAGGCTCTTTAGAACAACATGTGCAACAAGCTGCAGCCCACGCTTGGTCAGCGATTAAAAGGTTAGTTCCACAAGATACAAAAGCCTTAGAAACTCAGCGTTTACAGCAGCTTATACAACAGTGGTTACACTTTGAAAGTACACGAGAGCCTTTTACTGTCACAGGTTTTGAATTTAACCAGACTGTAACACTAGGCACATCATCAACCTTAGTCTTACACACCAAAATCGATAGAAGCGACAAAACTGCCAGTGGTCACCACATTATTATCGACTATAAAACAGGCTTAGTTTCAGCAAACAAAGCCATGGGTGACCGACCAGAAGAACCACAACTACCGATTTATTATATGGCTTCTCAAGCAACCAACAATCAAGTGGATGTTTTAGCTTTTGCGCAAGTGCGGAATGGTGAAGT
>JALSZC010000111.1 GCA_027059605.1 Ghiorsea sp.
GCTCCGCCAGCGTCTGCGCCGCCTGCTGCTGCAACACCAGCTACTGCTACAGGAGCTGCTGCTGATACGCCAAATTTTTCTTCCAATGCAGATACCAACTCAGAAAGTTCAAGTACTGACATCGTTTCGATTGCTGTGATTAAATCATCTTTTGTAATAGCCATTTTAATTATTTCCTCTTGCGTTTTTTGTTAGTTATAAAAATAAATACGGTTTATATTTATGCTTCTTTTTGGTCGCGTATTGCTGCCAAAGTCCGCACAAATGATGCCGGAATTTCGTTCAAAGTACGGACGAAACCACTGATTGGTGATTGCATGCTGCCCAACATCTTAGCCAACAATTCGTCACGCGATGGCAAGCTCGCCAATGCTTTGATACCCACTGCATCAATCGCTTTCCCATCAAGAACACCACCTCGAATTTCTAAGGCTTTATTCTCTTTGGCAAAGTCAGAAATTGCTTTGGCCATACCCACAGGGTCTGAACCATATGCAATTGCAACAGGACCGGTGAAAAATTCTTCCGCTGCTTCGAAGCTTGTATCTTTAGCTGCACGACGTGCCAATGTATTTTTTACGATACGTAAATTTACATTTGCATTATGCAAGCGACTTCTTAGGTCACCCATAGCAGATACATTCAGACCACTGTATTGTGCAACAATAGCAGAATCTGACTCCGACCAAGCAGCATGAAGTTCTTCGACAATAGTTTGTTTGTTTTCCCGATTCACTTCTACCTCCTTGCTTATTTTTGACCCGCGCAAGTGAGCTATCACTCCATCTGTACTGGCTTTCTTGATTAAGCACCCTAAGGTGCGCCTGTAGTCTGGGACGGATCGTTCTTTAATCACATAATGCGATTAACTTGTTGCTTGCATAACTTCCCAGTGAAGACATGCAAACCAATTCTTTTTTAAAGTGTGCCTAAGTCCACACGTACACCTGCACCCATAGTCGCAGAAAGCACAAAGCTTTGCATATAACGACCTTTTGCAGATGCTGGCTTCATACGGTTCAATTCTGAAATTAAAAACTCAACATTTTCATGAAGTTTTTCTACATCAAAAGAACGACGGCCCACAGGAGCATGAACTACACCTGCCTTATCTACACGCACTTCAATTTGACCTGATTTGATTGCCGAAACAGCTTTAGCCACGTCCATAGTTACCGTGCCCAATTTAGGATTAGGCATTAAGCCACGAGGACCCAAAACACGACCCAAACGACCCACTTGACCCATCATGTCTGGTGTTGCCACCACACGGTCAAAGTCCATAAATCCGCCTTGGATTTTTTCAGCCAAATCTTCAGCACCTACAATGTCTGCACCCGCTTTCTCAGCTTCTTCAGCTTTAGGGCCTTTAGCAAATACTGCAACACGTGCAGTTTTGCCTGTACCGTTTGGCAAGGCGATTGTACCACGAACCATTTGGTCTGCATGTCTAGGGTCAACACCCAATTTGATTGCAACATCAACAGACTCATCAAATTTTGCTTTAGGTTGCGCCAAAACTGCAGCCAAAGCTTCTTTCACACTTACATTATTCTCAGGAACACAACTACGTGCTTCTTGCATACGTTTCGTTAACTTTGCCATGATTTATCCCTTGACCTCTAGACCCATAGAACGAGCCGTGCCAGCAATGATTTTTGCACCTGCTGTAACATCATAGCAGTTCAAATCTACCATTTTTGCTTGTGCAATTTCTTCCAATTGCGCTTGGGTCACTGTACCAACTTTGTTTTTATTCGGCTCACCAGAACCCTTCTTAATTTTTGCTGCTTTCATCAACAAAATAGATGCAGGTGGTGTTTTGATAACAAAATCAAATGATTTGTCTTTATATACTGAAATCACAACAGGAAGCGGCATACCTGCTTCCATTTCTTGAGTTCTTGCATTAAATGCTTTACAGAACTCCATGATATTCAGACCAGCTTGACCCAGTGCAGGACCAACTGGTGGGGCAGGGTTTGCTTTACCTGCAGGAACTTGAAGCTTTACAAGCTTCTCTAATACTTTTGCCATTATATATCTCCAACCGATTTCAAAGCATCCTGCTTATCTATCTTTATTCGTGACTCTTCAATCACTCCCGCAAATGCGGTAAAATCCAGCATCCTTGCCAGATTAAAACTTTAAGCTTTCTCGACTTGGAAGTACTCCAACTCAACAGGTGTAGGGCGACCAAAAATTGAAACACTTACCTTCAATTTCGCTTCATCTTCATCCACTTCTTCAACAAGACCATTGAATGAAGCAAATGGACCATCAATCACACGAACAGCCTCACCAACTTCAAACAATACTTTTGGCTTAGGACGCTCAACACCTTCTTCAATCTGATGCAACAAGCGCTCAACTTCCTTCTTAGGCATAGGACGCGGTTTACCCGTTCCACCCAAAAAACCAGTCACTTGTTGTGTAGATTTTACAATATGCCAAGTCTCATCTGTCAATTCCATTTCAACCAAAACATACCCTGGAAAAAACTTACGACGACTAATAACCTTTTGCCCGTCGCGCAACTCAACAACTTCTTCTCTAGGAACCATAATCTGACCAAACAAATCTTGAAGACCTGCTCTCTCAATATTTTCCCTTAAAGATGCAACAACCTTATCTTCCGCATTCGAATACGCTTGAACCACATACCATTGCTTTGCCATTTATATCACCTTCTGAACAAGCCAACCTAATAGCGAGTCAATACCGTATAAAAAGATGGAAATAACCAACACCATTACAAACACCATCATAGTAGCTTGAATCGTCTCTTTACGCTCAGGCCAAACCACTTTCTTAGCCTCAATCTGAACTTCGCGTATAAATTTTTGTGCATCTGCAATACGACTCATGTCACCAACCTCTAAAAAGAAACTTTACTACTTTAAACGGCGCAAAATGGCAGGGGAGGAGGGACTCGAACCCACAGCACCTGGTTTTGGAGACCAGTACTCTACCAATTGAGCTACTCCCCTATTTCACCCTAACCTTAAACTTTACTTTCTTTATGAAGCGTATGCTTACGGCAAGAATTACAATATTTCTTCAACGCCAACTTTTCAGTCATCGTACGTTTATTCTTATCTGTCGTATAGTTACGACGCTTACACTCTTCACATGCCAATGATAATAGTTCACGCATTTTATTTACCTCTACCAAACAGCAAAGGCGACTGCAGATTACTCCGCAGTCGCCTACTGTTTTTCAACCTTAATTACTTGTTAATATCAGTTACAACGCCAGCGCCAACTGTGCGTCCACCTTCGCGGATAGCGAAACGAAGTTCCTTATCCATTGCGATTGGTGTAATCAATGTTACGTCCATAGCCACGTTATCAC
>JALSZC010000112.1 GCA_027059605.1 Ghiorsea sp.
TCTTGCAAGTAGGGCCAAGAGCCAATGTGAAGATGACATTGGTCAATATTCATGTGTTGATTGATGAAGTCAGTCAAAGTGATACGGCTGTGAAATTACAGCGTTCGTTTGACCCCAGTATTCCGCCAATCATGTGCCATGAGCGTAGGTTTCGCCAAGCCATTGAAAACCTCTGGAGCAATGCGGTGGAAGCAGGTTCAGACTTGGTGATATGGGAAACACGTATTGAACATGGTGTGGTGCTCACAGGGCATAAAGGCACAGTTTTATCGATTAAAATTATTAGTAATGGTGCGGAGATTCCAGCGCATATTCGAGATAAAATGTTTGAGCCTTATGTGACGGGTAAAGCACGGGGTAATGGTTTGGGTTTAAGCATTGTGCAGCAGGTGGTACAGGAGCATGGGGGTAAGGTTGAGGTGCAAAGTGAATTGATGCGCACCTCCTTTACCATGTATCTGCCGCTTCGTACGGAGGAGTAGAGAGTAAGCATGTTAAAAGCATTGATTGTAGATGATGATGATGGCATTCGCTGGGTATTAAGCAGGGTGCTTAAAGAGCAAGGTTTTGCAGTGGTAGAAGCACCCGATTTGGCAACTGCACATCAAGCCATTGCCGCAGACAAGTTTGCGATTATCTTTTTGGATGTGTTTTTACCCGATGGTAATGGCATGCAAGTTTTAGAATCGGGTGCATTTGATGCGCCTGTGATTATGTTGACGGCAGAAACCACTTTTGACCATGCCGTTGAAGCCTATCGGGCTGGTGCTATGGAGTATTTGCCCAAACCGTTTGATTTGGATGAAGTGCGTGAGCTGGTTGAGCGGGTTAAACCCAAAGCAAGTGTGAAAAAACGACAGAAGAAACAAGTAGAAAGCGAAGCTACAGCACAACATCAACCTATTTTGGGTAAAAGCCCAGCTATGCAGCAGTTGTTTCGCATGATTGGGCGTGTGGCGGCATCGGATATGACAGTGCTCATCACAGGTGAGTCGGGCACAGGTAAAGAATTGGTGGCGCAAGAATTGCACAAACAAAGTCCAAGAGCCGACCAAGCCTTTGTTGCCATCAACACTGCAGCGATTCCTGCTGAATTATTGGAAGCAGAGCTGTTTGGGCATGAAAAAGGTGCATTTACAGGTGCAGATAAAGCCAGAGCGGGGCATTTTGAAGAAGCTGATGGTGGCACGTTGTTCTTGGATGAAATTGGTGATATGCCATTAGCCTTGCAAGCCAAGATGTTGCGTGTGTTGGAGACAGGGGAAGTGCAACGCGTGGGTAGCACCAAAACCAAGCGAGTGAATGTGCGTTTATTAGCCGCTACACACCAGTTTTTACAAGATAAGATTCAAAAAGGGCAGTTCCGTGAGGATTTGTATTACCGCTTAAATGTGATTCCAGTACATATTCCACCACTTCGCGAGCGTAGAGATGATATTCCAGAGCTTGCTGCGGCACTATTGGCATCTGCGGCTGAAGAATTGCATATCACAGCACCTATTTTGATGGATGATGCCATTGGTTTGTTACAACGTTTTGATTGGCAGGGCAATGTGCGTGAGCTTAAAAACGTGATGCGCCGCCTTGCTGTGCTCACCCCTGGTGCAAGCATCACCATGACTGATGTGGCACTGGCATTGGGCAATGATGAAGGTAATAAAACTGAGCCTGAAACATTGGCAGGGGCAGTAGAGCGTTGCATCAAG
Organism: Ghiorsea sp.; assembly: GCA_027059605.1. Taxonomy (GTDB): domain Bacteria; phylum Pseudomonadota; class Zetaproteobacteria; order Mariprofundales; family Mariprofundaceae; genus Ghiorsea. Next base: position 1,707 of record JALSZC010000112.1, read on the forward strand.
CGTTATATGGATCAATTGGGTTATGAAGATGCACAAGGTTTGCACAGGCATGTTTTAGAGCAAGTCGAGCCACCTTTGTTGCACCTTGCATTGGAAAAGTCTGAGGGTAATCAATTAAGGGTCGCGGATATGTTGGGTTTGAATCGCAACACTGTGCGTAAAATGCTCAAACATTACGACATCGACCCAAGCTACTACAAACGCTAAAAGATATTTTACCACGAAGAGCACGAAGTACACGAAGGGAAGAATAAAATAAAAAGTCATAGCAGTCTGGCTTAAGTGTCTCTAAGCTTTTTGTGAAAATGTGATTGATTTCTAGTCACTTCTAGCCAAAATATTATTTTCCTTCGTGTGCTTCGTAGTTATTATCCTCTGTGTAATTTTACAGTTAGGGTTGTCATTTCGAGCTTGTCGAGAAATCTATAGATACCTTTACACTGGTCGACATGACAGTGAGATGCTTCGACTGCGCTCAGCATGACATTTTATCTTCGTGTGCTTCGTGCTCTTCGTGGTTCAAGAAAAGAAAGCAAACCTGTTGCGAAGAAGTCCAAAGCCTGCCACGATTAGCACATGACTATTCAACTATCCAACCGCCTTTCCAAAGTAAAACCATCAGCCACACTTGCCATCACCGCCAAAGCCGCAGAATTGCGTGCAGCAGGCAAGAATATCATCTCGTTATCGGTGGGTGAGCCTGATTTTGAAACACCCAAAGCCGCTAGAAAAGCTGGTATTGCAGCCATTGAAGAGGGTTTTACCCGCTACACCGCCGTACCTGGTATCCCAGAGTTGCGCAAAGAAATCGCAGCCAAGTTTAAGCGTGATAATGATTTGGATTATAAGCCTGAAAACATTTTGGTGAGCACGGGCGGTAAGCAGTGCATCTATAATCTGCTCATGGCAATCATCAATCCTGGTGATGAAGCGATTATCCCTGCGCCGTATTGGGTGAGTTATCCTGATATGGTGTTGTTGGCAGAAGGTGAGCCTGTGATTGTGCCATGCCTTGCCGATGCCGATTTCAAATTGACTGCGGCGCAATTGGAAGCTGCGATTACGCCTAAAACCAAGCTGCTCTTTATCAATTCACCATCCAACCCCACAGGTATGGCGTATTCCGCTGATGACCTCAAAGCTTTGGGGGAAGTGGTGCGCAAACATCCGAATATTGTAGTCGCAACCGATGATATGTATGAAAAAATCATGTTTGATGGCAAGCAGTTTGCCACATTTGCCCAAGTAAACCCTGATTTGATGGATCGCACGGTGACGCTCAATGGCGTTTCCAAAGCTTATTGCATGACAGGCTGGCGTATTGGCTTCTGTGCTGCTCCTGTGGAACTCATCAAAGCCATGAGCAAGATTCAAGGGCAGTCTACATCCAACCCTTCATCGATTTCGCAAAAAGCAGCCTTAGCAGCGCTTCAAGGGCCAACGGATGAATTGGATGAAATGGTGCGCACCTATGAAACCCGCCGCACATGGCTTGTATCAGCCTTAAACGCGATTGATGGCATGGATTGCATCACGCCCGACGGCGCATTTTATGTGTTCCCCACCATCACCGATTGGTTGGGCAAGACCACGCCCCAAGGCATCACGCTCACGGATGATGTGGTGGTATGTGAATGGTTGCTTGAAG
>JALSZC010000113.1 GCA_027059605.1 Ghiorsea sp.
TTGCCGAAGCCAAAGATGAATGTTTGATGGCAGAAGCCATGCGTGATGCTGTGCGCGCAGGTCGCAAAGCATTCCTCGCTGGGCGTATGCCTAAACGTTCCTTCGCTTCAGCGTCATCGCCCACAGAAGGTTACATCTGGGACTAAGGTGTTGGATGCCTTGTAGGGATGGCTTACCTATTGCGTGCTAATGGTATCAAAGCATTTACCCATAGGCTTTGCTATGGGTTTCATACTTTTCCTTGTTATCATCGCAATAACTAAGCAATGGTACTAAATCATAGTTTGATATTAGGTTTCATAAACATAGTTATTGCCATCAAACCACTGACCTAAAAATTGGGTCATTTCTCTGATTCGGGCGTTGTATGCTGTGTCACCATGGCAAACAATCCAAAATTCTAGTGGTGGAAGTGGCAGCCAATCCAAGATTTGCTCCAGTTCAGGGTATTGTTGGGCGAGTCCTACATGTGTGCCAACAATGCCACCATCAAATCGAGCCAAGTTAATTTGTGCAGGTAGATAGTCTGTTCTAAAATCAAAATCTTGCGGTGACAAATCAAACCCCATGTTTTGAGCCGCAGTAATAAATGTCATGTCTTTATCAAAGCCAATAATATGATGCTTTCTAAAATCTTCGGCAGATGTAGGCAAACCATGCTGCTCAATGTAATTTTTTGAAGCGAAAAAACCTAAAGGTAAATCAGGTAAACGTCGAGCGACCAGGTCGGGTTGAGTAGGGCGATACATGCGCAAGGCAATGTCCGCATCGCGTTTACTTAGACTTGTGCTCTGATTGGTAATCTCTATTTCAATGTGAACTTTTGGGTGTTTTGCCCTAAAAGACGTTAGGGCAGGCGGAAGCAAATAAATGCCGACAATTTCATTGGCACTGATACGAATATCACCCTCTAATTCCTCGGATAACCCTGTGGTTTGTCGTTGGAATAAATCTGATGCATCTTCCATTTGTTTGGCAGCATCAATCAGTTTTTCTCCTGCCTCGGTGAGAGTTAAACCTTTGGTGCTGCGTTGAAAGAGTTGTAGTTTGGTTTGTTGCTCCAACATTTGGATATTACGACTTAATGTAGGCTGCGATACACCAAGGCTTTTAGCCGCAGCAGATAAGCTTCCATCTCGTGCTGTTTGGATAAATGAGCGGATAAGCCCCCAATCTATATCATTCATATCTGAATACCTAGCCCTAATATATTGCTATTCTTAGAATAAAAGAGAATATCTAAGCTTCGCCTCATAATCAATAGAGAGGTATGAATCATGAAAAAAGTATTGGTGTTGGGTATCAGTGGCACATTTGGTAAACATGTTGCCAGAGCATTAAAGGCTAGGGGCTGGGCAATTAAAGCCATGCTTAGAGATGAGCGTAAGTTGCCTGATGAGTTTTTAGGGATTGAAACGGTTCAAGGTGATGCAAGCCGCTATAGTGATGTAAAACAAGCCGCAGATGGTGTAAGTATGCTTGTATATGGCATTAGTCCTGACAATTATGACTGGGAAGATAAGGCATTGCCATGGTTGGATGTATCAGCGCGGGTGGCTGAGGAGCTTGGATTAACCATTATTTATCCTGGGAATATTTATAATTATAACCCTGAAGAAGTGTCGTTGATTGATGAAACATCACCACAACATCCGATTTGCCGAAAAGGTGAAATTCGTCAGCATATGGAGCTTCGCCTACAGCAAGCAGCCAAGCATGGTGCAAAGGTTATTCTTTTGCGTATGGGGAACTTTATCGCCACGCCGCCTCTACAAAGCTGGCTGCCAATGATTTTAAAGACAAAGAAAAATCAGTATGTATTGCAAACCCCAGGCGATAAACAGCTTAAACAAGCGTGGGCTTATATGCCTGATGCGGCAGAGGTTGTGGCTATGCTGGTGGAAAAATCTGATGAGCTTGAAGCATACAGTACATTCCAATTTAAGGGTTATGAGATAAGTATGGATGAACTTGCTGAAACTATTAAAGAAACATCAGGAAAACCAGTGATTATCAAACCTTTTCCTTGGTGGTTTATGCATGTTTTACGTCCATTTATGGTGGCGATTCGTGGGATGTTTGAAATGCGCTATCTTTGGCAACATGAATTATTGTTGAATGATGCAAAACTAAGAAACACATTGGGTAATATCTCACGGACACCTTTGGCAAAGGCATTGGTAGATAGTGGCTATATCAAAGCAAAGTAATGATAGATGCGATGATGAATGTAGTTGGTCAGATGGTGTAAATGTTATTTACTTGGGTTTACGTAGTAGAATATTACAGGCACCACCTTTGCTCTGTAGAGCAGGGGTGGCGACCAAGATATAATGGGCGTATGCGCTATGCTCTAGCCATTGGTAAGTTAGGTCTTTGAGCACGGATTTACCTTGCGAGTGGTTACCTTTACCGTGGACAATACACAGATGACGAATATGTTGGGATAAGCTTTGATTAAAGAAGTTGTGCAATGCTTTTTCAGCTTGAGCTTGTGTGCAGCCGTGCAAATCAAGCTCATGTTTGATGTTCATTTGTGCTAGGTTTTTGATGTCTTTGCTTGATACACCATCAGCACGAAGTAACCAAGATTCGGTTCTTTTGGGGGCTAAGCTTTGTTGTTTGATGACATGGTGATGTGTAGTTTCCTTATCTTCTAAGCCACGCAAAATGTCATGTTTGTGTTTTACCTTTTTAGGTTGAATGCGGTTTTCACTCTTGTTTAACGGCTGAACTTGCCCCATAAGCTCCGCAAATAAGTCCTCATCACTCATCGCGTGCAGGGCGTTCCATCAGTGATTTTAAGGCTTGCTGGGGCGAGGTGTTGCCATTTAATACAGCATGAACAGCTTGGGTGATGGGCATGTCAATATGATGTTTTTGTGCAAGCAATACGGCTGCGGCTGCTGTTTTTTCACCTTCAACCACCTGCCCAACATATTTTCGTGCTTCTTCAACATTGCGCCCAGATGCCAATGCCATGCCCATTTTGCGATTGCGCGATAAACTGCCTGTGCAAGTCAAAAGCAAATCACCTAAACCTGATAAACCTGACATGGTTTCAGCTTTGCCACCACAAGCTTGGGTTAGTCTCGAAATTTCTGCGATGCCACGGGTGACCAATGCTGCCATAGCATTATGCCCCAAGTGCATGCCTTCAGCTATGCCAGCGGCGATGGCGATAATATTTTTGAGCGCACCACCCAAAGCAACACCCACCAAATCCGTGCTGGTATAAATTCTGAAATTACCGTCATCAAACAAGGATGCAACTTGCTTGGCTGTGTCCAAGTTTTCAGCGGCAAG
>JALSZC010000114.1 GCA_027059605.1 Ghiorsea sp.
GTTGGCACAATACTTTCCACCACCGCCAGCTTTAACAATGCCTGCTCCAGCATTACCTGTGATGCCAGCTCATGCTCTGCTTCTATGCGTAGCAACACTACATTTGAGACAGCATCAAACTTCATATCATCTTGATAAGCATCACGAATATTTAACAACACTTGTTTTAAGAATGCTTGCAATTGATAGTCTGTATATCCTTGCATAGGAATATTGGTTTGCTGCAACAAGTCTGCAGAAAAATCACCTTGCACATCCACATGCAGTTGCAATTCACCATAAACATCAGTCACAGGGGAAAAGGTTAGCATTAGCTTTCGACCGTTGGCACCCAAGGAAAAACCATAAGTATCCGACATTTCATAAGCCGTGTTTAGCAAGTCTTTGGCAAGCATATCACCTTGCTCTGCAAAACCAGCCACATGAATATCCAAATTCCAAAACGGCTGCTCTTGAATCATTTTAATGCCACGCTTACGCAAAAACTTTTCTACCTGATTAGGATTAAACTCTACATTTGCCCCAAAAGACGTGGGTTTAAAACGCAACACCAATGATGTTGCCACAGCCCAAGACTTCGATTTTTCCAGAGCATCAAAAGGTACTACCCGTGCCCACAACACAGGCAACGCAAGCTTGGTTGCCTGTCGAATCGTTAGTTCGGATGCGCCTTCATCTTGCAGCGACACTAGGAACCTCTCATCTGCCGCAGCAAACAACTGCAGTGGCACAAGCAAACAAATGAGCAACCCAAATAGCAGCCTCATTTCACAACTCGCAAGTGGCGCACTTTCCGCCCAGTGTTGGATTCTGGTTTTTTCTCCACCTCAGCACTTGGTTTTTCCACTGTAGCATCAGCCAACGCCTGCATTTCTTCCTCAGACATATTCATCTCTTGCTGCACCTGCTCTTTAACACTTCCAGGCATATCAGCTTCCCACAAGATGCCCGATGACAAGTCTTGCTCTGGTAAATACGCTGCCCAAATACGTTTCATCGGAATCACACAATGGTGCGACACACCACCAAAAGAAAAGTTAGACTCCAAGTATGAATCTTTAATATGAATAGGTTGTGGCATGCGTGCATTTAACACCAGCGGCAAGGCATAATCGTGTTTCAAGTGTTCGGGTAGTTGTACGTCTTCAGCCGTGGCATCTACCAAGATAAAAATGCGTTGATGGTCGTAAAAGAAGTCACGTAATTTTTTCGCCTTCAAAGCGTCTGTGAAATTCACACTCATGGTTTCATCACCCCTTCAAGCTTCCAACAATATCAATCAACAGACTGAACATGAAACGCTAGCGTTTCTAAAGGTTTTCCACCTTTTAAGTGTTGGGCAATAATGTCATCAACTTTAGCTTCATCCATATTGGCATACCATACTCCTTCAGGGTACACCACCATGATTGGCCCTTGCTCGCAGACACCAAGGCAGCCCGCTCTATTCACGCGCACTGCATTATCCCCTTCAGCCAATCCCTCTTCAGCCATACGTTGTTTGATATACTTTAATAGGGGCATGTTTTCACCACAAGCCTTACCTACACACATGATGGCATGATGTTTATATGAAGGAATACTTAGTTTATCTGTCATTTTTATAATTACCTAAAGCCTATAAATTTCATCTTTAATATTTGCCGTAGCGTACCAAGATGAAAACCAGATGTCATTTACACTTGGTCTTGGCTTCAGTTTGTGGTGGACTTCGTCCATGCAAATTCCTCACCATATTGAATCAATCATTCGGCAACATGCCGAAAAAGGCAAAACATTTAACGCATATATCTATGATACCGCTCCGCTGAAGCGAAGAATTAGCTGCCTCAAGCGCATTATGCCACAAGGTGTTGAAGTGTTTTACGCCATGAAAGCCAACCCTCACCCTGCTTTTCTAAGCGCAGCTTTAGAAGCTGATGTCACAGGCATTGAAATCGCCAGCCTTGGTGAAGCGCATAAAGCCGTTGCTGCGGGCTTCACCCCCTCACAACTCATATACACAGGTCCTGGCAAAAGCTTGGAAGAATTAACATGGTGCGTAGAAAACCATATTCGAACCATTCATATTGAATCTTTAGCCGAAGCTCACCGTATTCAATCGTTATGTGAACAATCCAATAGCCAGCAAGACATCCTGCTGCGTATCAATGCCAACTTTGATATTCATGATGCACAAACCACTTTTTCAGGTGGCTCAAAGAAATTTGGTATTGATGAAGAACAATTGGATGTTGCGCTTCCACAAATCCTAGCCTTGGACAAACTTAACTTCCGTGGTTTACATGTGTATGCCGCTAGTGGTGTCTTAAATGTGGATGATTTATTACACAACTGTAAATTGGTCTTTGATTTAACCCAGCGCATTGAAACACAATATCAAGGTGTTACATGTGATATTATTGATTTTGGTGGTGGTTTTGGTGTGGACTACCTCGAAGAAGGCATAGACTTTGCAGCCCAAGCTTATGCCGATGGTCTTGCAGCTATGATTCAAAATTATGGCTTTAAAAAACGCCATTTTGTTTTAGAACTTGGTCGTTGGTTGGCGGCAGAATGCGGCTGGTTTTGCACTGAAATCATCGACATCAAAACAAGCCGCGGCAAGAAACAAGTGATTTGCGCAGGAGGCATCAACCATTTCCGCCGCCCTGCTGCCCTTGCCATCAATCACCCCACAAGCATTATCAACATGAACAAACCTAAGCTTTTTGATGGACAAGAATCCATACACCAAGAAAAAGTATATTTTGGTGGCCCACTGTGTACCAGCGCAGACAAACTGGCGAATGATGTTTATATTGAAGAAGCACATATTGGCGACATTGCCGTATTTGGCTTGGCAGGTGCTTATGGCTTAAGCATGTCCAACACGGGCTTTCTTAGCCATGCCTTACCGCAAGAAATTGTTATCACACATTAAAAAAGGAAAACGATGAGCAATACAAATGAAAATATGATGACACCACGCGAAATTGTTAGTGAATTGGATAGGTTTATTATTGGTCAGTTTGATGCCAAACGTGCTGTTGCTATTGCTTTGCGTAATCGCTGGCGCAGACAACAAATCAGCTCGCCAATGCGTGAAGAAATCACGCCAAAAAACATACTCATGATTGGCTCAACTGGTGTAGGCAAAACAGAAATTGCTCGCCGCCTCGCCAAGCTTGCTAAAGCACCCTTTATTAAAGTGGAAGCCACCAAATATACCGAAGTTGGTTATGTTGGGCGTGATGTAGAATCGATTATTCGTGACCTACTCGACACTGCCATTAAAA
>JALSZC010000115.1 GCA_027059605.1 Ghiorsea sp.
TGTTTGCAGTTGTTACACCAGTTTGGTGCAACAGAAGTCGCTAGTTTTAGTAAACGACAACGTAAGATGATTTCTTTTGTAGGGAAGTCATGAAAACAGTATTGATTACAGGTGCTTCAGGAGGCTTTGGCACTGAGTTTGCCATGCAACTTGAACAACAAGGTTATGCCTTGTTATTGCATGGGCGCGATAAAGCCCGTTTAAAATTAACTTTAGATGCTTTGCAATATCCAGAGCGACATCGCTTTGTATTTGCTGATTTATCATCACGCAAAGAAACTGAGGAATTGATTGATAGTTTAGCAGGGCTTGAGTTATATGGTTTGGTAAATAATGCTGGTTTTGGTGTTTGGGGTGGTTTTGCTGAAACGGAGTGTGTGGCACAAGCTGATGTGTTACGTGTTGATTTGGTTGCACCAGTGATGCTTGCGCATGCATTGATTCCAACACTGAAACGCAATCAAGGTTTTATGATTAATGTATCATCCTTAGCTGGGGAAACACCACTACCTTATATGGCAACGTATGCGGCTGTTAAAGCGGGTATGACTTTTTGGAGCGAGGCTATTCGCGCTGAACATCAAGGAGAGTTAAAAGTGGTTACGCTTGCACCAGGACCCTCACCTACAGGATTTAGAGATGTGTCGGGAGCACCTAAAGGCAAAGGCAATGGGTTTAGTACATCTGCGGCGAAAGTGGTTTCTTCATCGCTGCAAACATTGCAGGCAGGTGGTGGGTATTGTGTACCAGGCTGGCGGCATAAATGCTTGTGGTTGATTCAAAAAATAACGCCACGCTTTATATCCTTAACCATCATGGCGAATTACCTTAAAAAGTAGCCTATATACCTTTGCAAAATATACCTTTCAATTGGAAGCTACGTTTATCCAAACGAGCCAAACGTCCACGTATTACCATTAATGTGTACGGCAGTGTTGAACTGGTTTGGCCATATCAAATGTCTCAACGAGGCGTGAAAAACATGCTGCAAAAACATACGCCTTGGGTATTGAAACATTTACAAGATATTCCGAATAAACCTTTGCATACTGTTGTTTTACCAAAGGAAATTTATTTTCCAGCTATTCAGCAAATGTGGATGATAAACTATGAAGAAGGAACAGGGCGGTTGTCTTTGGTTGAAGCATATCCAACACTTACCCTGCGTGGGAAGCATGAACCAGATAATATATTGCAAGAAGCTTTGAAGCGTTGGGTGAAAAAACAGGCAAAGTTACACTTGTCTGCTTGGCTAGCCAAAACCGCTGCTGATATGAATGTAACTTATCATGCTGTTAGCATTCGCTTACAAAAAAGACGTTGGGGAAGTTGCTCGGCAAAAGGAAATATCAGCTTAAATGCCGCATTATTATTTTTGCCAGACTTTTTGGTGCAACATGTTTTGATTCATGAGCTGACGCATTTAAAACATTTGAATCATTCCAAAGCATTTTGGTCTGAAGTTGAGAAGTTTGAGCCTGAATACAAAGAAAATAGAGGACTACTCAAACAACATGCAAAAGATGTTCCTGCTTGGCTAACAGAGCAACTGTGATAAACTTGCATCAGGAAAAAGGTGGCTTTTACGATGAAAAAAGATGATTTTCGCCAATATAACTTGGCAGATACTGTGATTGGACACATTGATAAGGCTCTAAACAATATTTTTTGTAAACAAAGCTCACAACGAGAATACCCTGCAAGTGCTGCTGGTGATGATAAACTCACGCCATTGCAGAAGAAAAAAGCAGCAGGTTTGATGCGGGTGAATCATGCTGGGGAAATGGCTGCACAAGCGTTGTATCATGGTCAATCCATGATTGCACGAGACCCAAATCTTAAAGATAAGTTGAAACATGCATCAGAAGAAGAAGCGGATCATTTGAATTGGTGTCGCACCCGGTTGGAAGAGTTAGGAGAAAAACCATCTGTGCTTGACCCACTATGGTATGCAGGTTCTTTTGCCATTGGTATTGCTGCAGGTGCAGTGGGGGATCGTTGGAATTTAGGTTTTTTAGCTGAAACAGAGCATCAAGTTGTGCGTCACCTTAGTGGACACTTAGAAAACCTTCCCGAGGAAGATAAGCGTAGCCGAGCCATTGTGGAGCAAATGAAAGTTGATGAACTTGGGCATGCGCACTTGGCAGAAAGTTTGGGTGCGGCGAAGTTACCTCAAGTGGTTAAATCAGGTATGACATTAACATCCAAGGTGATGACAGGTTTATCTGAAAAAATCTAAATGAACCAAGATATAAACTTTGATGCCTTGGTCGAACACTTCCAAAAGAAAATATATGGTAGTCGTAAAGGGGCAATGCGTTTGGCTGTGTTGCAGCGTGATTTGGCACAGGCTATTCCACAATGGCATCAAGGTGGTTTAAAAGTTCTTGATTTGGGTGCAGGGCTTGGTCAAATGGGTGTGCAGATGGCTGCTCAGGGGCATCAGGTTTGTATGAATGATATATCTGAACGTATGTTGGCTGTGGCTAAAGCGCAAGCAGAGCAAGCGGGTGTTGCAAATCAAATAGAATGGCAGCATGGAGCATTTCAAGATTTGGAAAACCGTGCTTATGATGTTGTGCTTTGTCATGCTGTGATGGAATGGTTACATCAGCCCGAAACATTGATAAAGAAACTTGCAGAGCTAACACAACAGCATGGTTTGGTGTCACTGATGTTTTATAATTTGGATGCTTTGGTTTTTCATAATTTGATTAGAGGTAACTTTAATAAAATCAAAAACAATGATTTTTCAGGTATGAAAGGAGGTTTAACACCGCCCAATCCTGTTAAACCCGCTTGGGTTAGGTCTAAATTGGCTGAGTATGGTTTTAGCATTGTTCAGCAAAGTGGTATTCGTGTTTTTTCTGATTATGTGGGTATCAAGCGGGGTGGTAATACATCCGATGAAGATGTGCTTGCCATGGAGCTGCAATACTCACAAATAAAGCCTTATGTAGATATGGGTCGCTATATGCATTTTGTTTGTCAAAAGCTGTAACTTTATGAGTGGATGAAACCTTCTTTGTATACCAACCCTTTAATATTTCGATGACAGATTGACAAAACCAACTATAACATGGCAAAGTTTGTATGCTTTTTGACAAAGTTCGTTCATAAAGGAGAAAATCAATGCCAACCATGAATATTTCTCTCACCCCTGAACTGATGAAACTGGTGCAAGATAAAGTTGCCACAGGCATGTATAATAATGCCAGCGAATTTATCCGCGAAGCGATACGCAATGTGGATACCAATGAAAAAATCCTTTATGAACT
>JALSZC010000116.1 GCA_027059605.1 Ghiorsea sp.
TGAGTTCGTTTTTAGGACATTTTGTACCTTTATCTTTATCTGATGGCTCAAAAGTATGATTATATAATTCAGGCTTCTTAGGAATAATATTCACAAAATAGGCTGTATATCCTTTATATGAGCTTGCTTTTGGCATAACCAATCTTTCAAGTGAATAATACTGGTCTGCAAGTTTTCCACCTGTAACAGTGTTATACTTGTTTTTTACTTCTGCAATGATTTGTTTATCTTTATTTATCAAATCAACAACTGAACCAGTGCCTAAATCTTCCCATCCCACTACGTGACCTAGAATCTTTTGATGCAAATCACCAATATGGTTTTGTAATGTTTTTTGACACTGGCGAATCATTTCAGATTCTTGCCAAGTTGTGTGGTCAACATCAAAAGCTGCTGATTCAAATAATGATCCAAATGGGTCAATGACATTCTTATTAAATTTAGCCTTTGCCTCTTTTTTCCGCTCAATACCAACATCTAAGACATCTTTAACAATTTTCGTTAAATCATCATCCGTGATGTATGGCAGATAAGACATAAATTACCTCTTAAACCTTAACAGAAGCCAAAGCTTCTTTTAATTTGGCAGGTTCTGTGCCACCAGCCATAGCCATATCAGGTTTGCCGCCGCCTTTACCACCGCAAATCGTAGCGACTTCACGTACGATATTGCCTGCATTGTATGTGCCGACTAAATCTTTGGTAACACCTGCAACAAGTTGCACTTTTTCGCCTTTGATTTGACCGAATACAATCACACCAGACTTTAATTTCCCTTTGGCTTTATCCATAAAATCACGCATATCTGCCACATCTTTCACTTCGGCAGTAAGTAATTTAACGCCATTCACATCTTTGGCTGTGCCAATGAGTTCATCCAAAATGCCAGTAGAGGCTTTGGCTTTGACGGATTGCAGCTCTTTTTCAGTATCTTTAAGCCTGGATTGCAATGAAACAACGGCATCCACGACTTCATTGGGGCGTACTTTTACCTGGTTAGCTACTGCATTGAGCGCACCCGCATCAGCCACAAACGATTCATACGCTGCTCTGCCCGTCAACGCCTCGATACGACGTACACCAGCGGCAATGCCTGCTTCAGACACAATACGGAACACACCAATATCGCCCGTGCGCCGCACATGTGTACCACCACAAAGCTCGGTGGAGAAGCCAGCAGAGACCACACGCACTTCATCACCATACTTTTCACCAAACAGTGCCATCGCACCACTTGCCACAGCTTCATCCTGAGTCATTAGCCTGGTTTCCACGGCATCATTGGCCCAAATCGCTTCATTGACACGCATCTCGATAATTTTCTTTTCTTTATCGGATACAGGTTGATGATGGCTAAAATCAAACCTTAATCGTTCATCAGTCACCAAAGAGCCTGCTTGTTTGACATGCTCACCCAAGACATCACGCAACACTGCATGCATTAAATGGGTGGCTGTATGGTTGCGAGCAATCGCATCACGGCGCTCACCTTGCACCTCAAATGCCGCCGTATCACCAACTTTGAACGAACCTTTCACCACCTTACCCACATGTACAAACAAGTCGGACAATACTTTTTTCGTATCGGTGACCATAAACTCCGCATCTTGATTGCAAATGGTACCTGTATCCCCTGTTTGACCACCTGATTCAGCATAAAATGGTGTTTGATTGGCAATCAACCATACTTCATCGCCTTGTTTCGCTGTATCAATAGCCGTATCACCTTGAATCAAACCTGTAATCACGCCTTCTGCTGTAAGCGTGGTGTAACCCAAAAACTCTGTTGCACCATGCTTCTCACGCAATTCAAATATGGCTTTGGGCAATGCAGCTTCGCCCGAGCCACCCCATGCCGCCCTTGCACGTTCACGCTGCTCTTGCATACAAGCTTCAAAGCCATCCATATCCAGTTTGGTGTTTTGACCTTTCAGAATATCAGCGGTCAAATCAGTGGGGAAACCATAAGTGTCATACAAGGTAAACAGTGTTTTGCCAGGAATCGTGCCTCCTTCACCTGCATCGGCGACGGCTTGTTCCACCAGCTTCAAACCTTTATCCAAGGTTTTGATAAAGCGTTCTTCTTCAATGCGAATCACTTGCTCAATATTGGATTGCGCTTCTTTAAGCTCGGTAAAATGCTCGCCCATTTCATCCACCAATGCGGGTACGAGTTTATAAATAAAGGCTTCTTTCATGCCCAACAAGCGACCGTGACGGCAGGCGCGGCGCAAAATACGGCGCAACACAAAACCGCGCCCTTCATTGGATGGCAATACACCATCAGCCAACAAGAATGAAACCGAGCGCAAATGATCTGCCAATACACGCAAAGATACATCCTGCTCATCGCTATCACCAAGCTTAACACCCGTGACTTGCGAAGCTGCGGCAATCAGGTTTTGGAACAAATCAATGCTGTAGTTGTCGTGTGTGCCTTGAAGCACGGCCGCCATACGCTCCAAGCCCATGCCTGTATCCACGGATGGTTTGGGTAGCGGGTTGAGTGTGCCTTCTGCATCCCTATCGTATTGCATGAAAACAAGATTCCAGATTTCGACAAATCTATCGCCATCTTCTTCAGGCGTACCTGGAGGGCCGCCCCACACATGCTCACCATGATCATAGAAGATTTCCGAACAAGGGCCGCAAGGGCCAGTATCACCCATGCTCCAGAAATTATCCTTGGCGCCAATTCTGGCGATTTTATCCGTTGGGATACCAATTTCTTTTACCCAAATATCATAAGCTTCATCATCTTCTTCAAAGACGGTGACAAATAAACGATTTTTATCCAAGCCCATTTCGACGGTGAGAAATTCCCAAGCAAAGGCAATGGCATCATGCTTAAAATAATCGCCAAACGAGAAATTGCCCAACATCTCGAAAAAAGTGTGGTGGCGTGCCGTGTGCCCAACATTTTCCAAATCATTGTGTTTACCACCTGCGCGCACGCATTTTTGGCTGGATGTGGCACGAACATAAGGGCGGGTTTCATCCCCCAAAAACACATGTTTAAAGGGAACCATACCTGCATTGGTAAACATCAATGTAGGGTCGCCATGTGGCACGAGTGAGCTTGACTCTACAACTTCATGCCCTTTGCTTTTAAAATAATCTAGAAACTTTTTACGAATCTCTGATGTTTTCATGCCTTATTCATCCTCATTGTTCATCACTTGCAAAATGGTGTTAATGTCATAACCCTTGTTTTGCAAATAGCGCATTTGACGCTGCCAAAGTCGCTTATCTTGTTTGTATGAGCCCATGGGGTCTCGTTTATCCAATACATCTTTACACGCTGACCAAACATCAAAACCTTGCTCAGCAGCTTCAAGCGCAAGCTTAAGTGATACTGGCTCTGCGCCCCTTTGCCTTGCTTTTTGTGCAGCCAACCATGGTGTTTCACCTTTTTTTAGCCTTGAGCGTAAAAAGGTTTCTGCATACCGTGTTTCACTTAAATAATCATAATGTTTTAATAACTCGATAACATCATCAATAATAATATCATCATAGTTTTTCCGACTTAATTTCTCACGCAACTCGTATTCGTTATGTTCACGAATGCCTAAGATTCGAACAGCAGCCTTATAAGCCTCTAGCTGTTCTTTCTTTATTGCATTATTCTTTTGTGACACTCGGTTTTTCTAAGCTAAATTTCATTTCTGGCAAACCCAATTCTTCGCGTACTTTGCCTTCAATATCAGCCAATAAATCGGGATGGTCTTTTAAATATTGAATCGCGTTATCTCTGCCCTGTCCAATACGCTCAGTGCCAACGGCATACCATGCACCACTTTTCTTCACATGCCCATATTCCACACCCATATCAACCACTTCACCGACATGTGATACGCCTTCACCATACATAATGCTGAATTTTGCTAATTTGAATGGCGGTGCCATTTTATTTTTTACCACCTTAACCTTGGTATCATTACCAAGCACATCTTCACCTTTTTTGATGGAACCTGTGCGGCGCACATCCAAACGAACGGATGCATAAAACTTCAATGCATTACCACCTGTAGTGGTTTCAGGGTTGCCAAACATCACACCAATTTTCATACGCAGTTGGTTAATAAAAATCACGGTAGTATTGGTGCGAGAAATCGCTGAAGTGAGCTTACGCAAAGCTTGCGACATCAATCTTGCTTGCAAGCCCATGTGCGAATCGCCCATATCACCATCAAGCTCGGCTCGCGGCGTGAGTGCGGCAACAGAGTCCACCACCAAAATATCCAGCGCACCTGAGCGCGTGAGCACATCAGTCACTTCCAGTGCCTGCTCCCCACAATCAGGCTGGGATACATACAAGTTGTCCACATCTACACCCAGTTTGCGCGCATATTCAGGATCTAGGGCATGTTCGGCATCGACAAATGCAGCTTTGCCACCTGCTTTCTGCGCTTCGGCAATAGCATGCAAGGCAAGTGTGGTTTTACCTGAACTTTCAGGTCCATAAATTTCAACAATACGCCCGCGTGGATAACCACCTATACCAAGGGCTGCATCCAAAGCCAAAGAACCAGAGCCAATCACGTCTACATCTACATGCGCTTTATCACCCATGCGCATAATCGTGCCTTGCCCAAACTGTTTTTCGATTTGCGCGAGTGCTGTTTCTAACGCTTTTCCTTTGTTGTCTGCCATGGTCTTG
This sequence comes from Ghiorsea sp., assembly GCA_027059605.1. Lineage (GTDB taxonomy): Bacteria > Pseudomonadota > Zetaproteobacteria > Mariprofundales > Mariprofundaceae > Ghiorsea. The sequence goes on from JALSZC010000116.1 coordinate 4,661, forward strand.
CCCCTTATTTTATCATTTAAGCTATTTTTATATCTGCGAAACTTAACACTCAAGCACAGCCTTTACTAGGGTCTGTTAACACTAATTCTGCTGGTGTCAATTCGGTCATTTTTTTCGTTCCTGCAAGGCTTTGCAAGCGAAGTGTGCTTGTTGCAATAAGCTTGCGATAACGCAGAAGGACGGAAAAATAACCAATCCCTGCGGGCTGCGCACCAAATGAGGCCACTCGGCGTTGCTCGGCATTCATTTGGAACCACCAAACTTCACGCCTCGCGCCTTGATTGGACTCATTTGGTGCAGCAGCGACAACATCATAATTAGTGTTAACAGGCCCTAGATACATCAACAAAAGAATAAGCATACGAAGTTTGTGTTTATCTTTTTGTCATTTCCACATACTTTACGAACAGCAACATACAAGGAGAATAATATGAAACAATGGTTAGCAATCATCGCATTGGCGAGCACATTTTTTATCAGCAATATAGCGCAAGCAGCTTGTGAGCATGAAGGTGCATGTAGCCAATCTTGTAGTTTAGGCCCTTATTTCATTAGCCCCAAAGATGGTGACACAGTATCCAGTAACTTTGCAGTAAAAATGGGCATTAAAGGTATGAAAGTGCATCAAGCTGGTGATATTATTGAAGGAACGGGGCATCACCACTTAATCATTGATGGAGCTTATATCCCTGAAAATAAAGTTGTACCATCTGATGAAAAACATATTCATTTTGGTAAAGGTCAAACCGAAACCACGATTCAACTCAAACCTGGCAAACATACATTAACATTACAATTTGCAGACGGTCATCATCAGTCGTATGGCAAAGTGATGAGCAAAACCATTCATATCACGGTTAAATAACTGTCTTAAACTACTGTATCACCTTGTTGTTGGCATGAAAATCAACAGCAAAGGTGGTCGGTGGTGCACGGTCTGCTAAGGCTTCAAGGTCAAACAAATCTTGGCTTATATGCCCCACCATGGCGGGTTTGGAAAACTGGTGTGTTTGGTGGTTAAATGCAACTACTTGATGGTACTCGCCATGAATATGCACAGCTTGCTTGGGCTGGTTCACATCTGCAAAGTCGATGTCGCCATAACAAGTGCAAAGGTAGGTTTGTTGGTTGTCCACATGTAAAAACAAACCTGTACCACGTACACCCAAAACTGCCGTGTTTGTATAAATTGTTTTAGGCGTATTTCGCTTAAAAACAGCCAAAATAGAACCAAAAAATACATTTAAACTAAATTTTTCAGTCGTTTCAGGCAGTTTTAGTCGAGTGCGGCTACCCATGCGATACACACTGCCATCCAACTTTAAAACAATTTGTGCTTTATCACCTGTAAGTATTTCATCACCAAAGGAAATAGGTGTGTGTTTGGATGCCAACTTACCATTAACCAATATAGGCGGCTTAAAGTTATAAATAATAGCATCTCCCGCAGCTATTGCTGTTGAAACATACATGATAGATAATAGAAAAATGATGGTTTTAAGCATGGTTGTGCTCTCCTGAATAAAAAAGTTTAAATGTGAACTGTGTACCAATGTTCAGTTTGCTTTGTACTTGAATACCACTGTGATGAAGCTCTAAAATACGCTTTACAATAGCTAAACCAAGACCTGAATGTTCATCACCACGGTGTGCATTGTTCACTTGAAACAGTGGGTCAAAAATATGTGTTAAAACTTTTTCTTCCATACCACGGCCCGTATCAGCAACCACAACCTGTACATAGTTATCATGTTTTTCTAATGATATTGTAATCACGTCTCCAGCTTGCACATAACGCAAAGCATTGCCTAATAAGTTTTCAAATACACGCTGTATTAAAGCAATATCTGCCTCAACCAAAGGCATAATGGTATCTCCTTTCATCTGCAAAGATACATCCATATTTTGAGCACTGCTTCCATATTGCTGCAACATATCTTGCACCAATTCTGGTAAAGCGAAGGGTTCAATATGTGGTGCAGTATCTAGGGTATCCAACTTTGCCATTTCAAATAACTCATCAATCAAATGCTTCAAACGATTGCTAAACTTCATTGCTCGCTCAGTATATTCATTGCGTTGCTCTTCATTCAGACTTTCCGCTTTGATTTGTAAAGTTTCTAAATACCCATGCAATGCTGCAAGTGGTGTACGCAAATCATGAGAAAGGCTTGCAAACAAGTCTCGTCGTTTGGCATCTTGTTCAGATATTTGCTCAAACTGCTGCACAGTTTGTTTTGCCATTTCAGCCACATTGCGTTCAAGTTGGCTTAACTCATCCCTACCCTCAGATATTTTAAAATCTGGTAAAACCTTAAACTCATTTTGACGAAATATATCCACCTGTTTGGAAAGCTTGCGTAAACGGCGTGTAATCGGATAAAACACCAATAAACCAACAATTAAGCCAATCAATAAGGCTATGCCAACTACCCAAGCACCCAAGTACAACAGCTCTTTATCTCGAGCTAACTGCTCAACTTGGTCATATTGTTCACCTCTCAAAATCACATACAAATAACCACTTGGTGTATCTGTCATGGGAATCGGCGTAACTGAAAAAACTTTTTGCCTATCCAACGAACGGGGGTCATCCCCCAACAATGGGAACGTGGCACTTTGATGTAAAAATGCATGAATGGGTTGAAGCGAGACATAATCTCGCTTTACTTGCCCAGGGTCTGCTGAATAAGATAAAACCTTACCATCTAAATCTAACAAATAGATTTCAATGCTAGGATTTACTGTCATATATGCCATGAACATATCTTTGAGTGCTTGTTTATCCAATGTGTTTTCATGAACAAGGTTACGCTCATTAACCAGAGTTTTGGCTAAATCTTTATTTAATAATTGCTCGGCATATTGGGTATTTTCTTGCACGGTTGTAAACATAAAAATGCCATAAATAAGACCAACCAAACCCAAAGCAAGTGTAAGGGTGAGTGCTAGGCGTGCATAAAGGGTATGTATCATGCTCTATTCATCCCCTATTTACCTTTTTGCTCGGAAAATTTGTAACCCACACCCCAAACTGTGAGAATATATTCAGGATTTGCCGCATCTTTTTCTACCTTGATACGCAGACGATTGATATGCGTATTCACCGTATGGTCATAACCTTCAAACTGATAACCCCATACTTGGTCAAGCAATTGTGTGCGGGTAAAGACCTGACCAGGGTGTTTGGCGAAATATACCAACAAATCAAATTCTTTAGCGGTTAGGTTTAACTCTTTATCTGCAATAAAAACTTGTCGCTTATGCAAGTCTATGGACATATCCCCTGCTTGAATCACATGACCTTGCTTTATATTCTCTTGAGATTTAAGCAATGCCTCTACACTACGAAATTGCGCTTTAATGCGTGCTAACAACTCAGGAATACTAAAAGGTTTGCTAATGTAATCATCAGCACCTACTTCTAGCCCAACTACACGGTCAATTTCAGATGTTTTAGATGTTAACATCATAATCGGAACATATAAGCCACCTTCACGCATCTTCTTACACACTTCAATACCGTCCATCACGGGCAACATAATATCCAAGAGCACAAGGTCATAATCATTCTTTTCATACAGTCGCATGGCTTTACCACCATTGTCTGCAATATCTGATGAGCAACCAATATCTTGCACGTGTAACGCAATCAAGCTGGCGAGATCAGCATTATCTTCTACGATTAAAATATGCTTATTCATATCACTCCCAACTATGCCAAAGAATCACACTATAGTCCCTTTTTACATATATTTCTTACAAAAACGACAAAACAACTGCTTGAGCCATGCTATACAACTCAAGCAGTATTTTTATTGTAGCTTAACTTATTCTACGAATGCTAACTTTCACAGCAGGATTATCGAATCGATGTTTATCCAAGAGTCCCGATGTCGTCAGCCCATCATCAGCCGTAACCACACCACGGTGCACACTGATAAAATCAACATCATCCCGAACCACATCAAAGCCAATGCCACCCGTACCAGGCATGGTTGCTGCAGTTTCGGTATTGGCTTCTGTACCTGCATCAAATACAGGCAAAAATGCCATCATTGAATCACCCACAGCTAATGTCGAAATATCCAAACCTTGTAAAGCAGCAAAACCATCATTGGTGTTCACAAGCATACCTGCAATACTTAGTTGTAAACCTGCCAAATCACTCACGTTGGTCATCAAGGTTTCTGATGCAGCAGGCATCAACACACCTGCCCCAGCCGCCGTTGTTAATACCGAAGCATTAGCATTAGCTTCACTAAGCAACATCGCATTGTCACCACCTTCAGCCAGTTTTTCTAATGCTAAGCTTGCCGAAGCTCCCAGCATACCCATTTGATAAGCGGAGGTATGCAAGACAACAGCTACAGGTGCAATAGCTTGCGCGCCTGTGAGGTTAGTCAGGGTAATTTCATAAGATGCAGGGGTGGCAGTGGAGCCACTACTACTTGGTGCTGTTGTGCTTGAGCTGCTACAGCCATAAAGTGCAATCCCAAGCATAGCAGCTAAAACATTGATACTTTTATAAGTATTCATTATTGCCTCCCTTACTGAACAGTAATAACAATTTGCGCCACTGGGTTTAACCAACGGTGCACAGTTGTATCCAAGTCACTGACACCACCTACAGCATTGGTATCACCAATAATACCACGGTGAATATGTACAGTTGTATTGGCATCCACTGCTGCAACACCCGTACCTCCTGTGCCATTAGCAGCACCTGGATCTGCTGGAATACCTAAAGTATTAGGCGCACCGCTACCTGCAACGATAAGCTCATTGTTAGCCTCTGTGCCTGCATCATAAGCATTCAAAAAGAAGGTGTAGCTACCTGCCGTAGTAGGAACCATTAATGAATCCAAGCCAACAAAACCATCATTGGTAGGTAAAAGCATGCCTACAACCGATAAATGCGTATTGGCTGCTGCAGTATTGCTAAATGTTGACGTGGCTGTTGCCCCTGGTGCAAGTGGTGTTGCATTGGCTGCCGCAACATCCGCACCCACTGCCATAAGGTCTGTCTGTAAGCCTGCTGTATCCCCACCTTCAGCCATTGCCTGCAAATTAGCCGATGCAGCCAAACCTGGTGTAAACAAGTGTGTTGTAGAAGGGGCTGCAGTGACAAGTAGTGGTGTAAAATAAATACCGTGCGTTAAATTGGTAATTGCCACGGTAAAGTTTTGGGCTGAAACATGCGTGCTAAACAATAAGCTCAATGCCAGCCCTGCAAGTGTAATATATTTTTTCATAAGTCTATCTCCTCTGTTTTATTGTTCTTAGTGGTAAGAACAGCAGCATTAAGACATATGAAAATCACATGGTTATCTCTGAAATATCACAAATTTATAACGTTCTAAAACATCTGCTACATTGTTTTAAAAGTAGATCCTATATACTTCATCATCTATCATACCTAAAAAAGGGCTTCCTATGTGTATAAACAACGAAACTATACACTTTCCCTTTTGTGACCCCTGATACTTCTTCTTAATAGGGGTTGGCATACGTTAAGGCTTATGCTTTTAATTTTATATATACTGGAGGCAAACACATGAAATGCCCAACATTAAAGTCAATAATAATGCTCACAATACTACTTACTTTTACGGCTTGTGGCAGTGGGTCAGATGGAGATTCAAGCTCAAGTGGAAACTCTAACAATGTGCCTGTAAGCAACGCTTTAAAAGCTCCAAAACTTAACTTTTCAGATTTAATTAGTGGCCCAGCAGTCGGTTTGAATGATGGGAAAGGAAGTGGTGTTATTGTAACAGTCTGGGGGCAAAACTTAGGCTCATCACAGGGAAACTCCACTTTATCTTTAACCGATTCACAAGGTGTTGAATATCCACCAGCCCATATATATTACTGGAAAAATGCTGATGGTACAGCTCCTGGAGGACCTGCAAATTTGTATAAGCCTCTAAAAATGCAAGAAATAGCTTTTTCTATACCCAATATAGCCAATGGGGATTATAAAATAAAAGTAAGCGTCAATGCTAAGACTTCTAACTTTTTGCCTTTTAAAGTGAGAAACGGAGCAATTTTTCACTTGTCTTCGACGGGAATTGATGCTCCAAACGGCGGTAGTTTTACAAACAAGTGGCAAACATTAAATTACGCTTTTGGGCAAATTACACAGCCTGGTGCGACGCTTTATATTCACGATAATTTGCAAATAGGAAGTGCCAGTTCTGTTCGCCCTGCTTATTGGAATGTTCAATCAGCGTCAAGCACAGGTTATTCGAATCAGTTTGGAGTGATTGCTTATCCTGGCTCACAACCTGTTGTAACAGGCTATAAAGGATTTGAAAACTTTAAAGTCACGGGACAAGTTATTTCTAAAATCAAAGTACAAGCATCCATGTGTGATGATGTGTTAGGGCAACCCGTCAATGTTGTAAATGGCGTAGCAACAACTTGCTTTAAAGTAAACACTTACGGTATTTTAGGAACAGCATATGGGCGCATCATTGCAAACGCTATCACAGACCGCCCTGGAGGGTGTGCCAATGGTCAACAAGGTGCGATCTTGGCAAATGCCAATAATGGCAACGATCGTATTTCGGGATTGAAGGTGTTTGGCAACGAGGTTTATGACTATGGTTGTGAAGGTACGAATAAATTTCACCATACAACCTACTTCTCGATAAGAAATCAAACTAACCTTCAAGTAGAACCGTGGGAATGGGGCTGGAATTACTTGCATGACAATAAAGCAAAGAATGGTATTCATCATCATGATGAGGCTTTTAATGCTTCTTGCGGCAGCCCATCAGGTAAAGTATCTGTTCATGATAATGTGATTGTGAACCAGTCGGGGGCAGGCATACACTTTGGGATTGGAGGGTCAGGCTGCCAATGGAATAATGATGTTGATATTTATAACAATTTACTGATTAACACCGGGTTGATTGCAGCATGGGATGGTGTGAACTTAACTTCTGCTAATGGGCCCAATACAGGAGCAATAACCATTAATGATAAGGGGCTTACGGGCACATTTTCTATCTTTAATAATACCATGTATAAATGGAACGATGATGACCAAAACAGAAATGTTCAATCGTGCTTAGGCTTAACAGGTACGGGTGCTTTTTTAACAGCAATCACGTTCAGTAATAATATTTGTCTGACCGATAAAGATAAGCCATTTGTTGCCGTGGGTGTTGATGGCTTGGGCACAATCCCTACTCAAATCGCAAAATTAAGTGGCTCAAATAATTTATTGTTTTCATCTATTGCTAACCCTAGCAAAGCTGTAGAACCTAGTTTGCAGAGTATCGACCCTACGCCAAATATAAACACCAACCCTATCTTCACCAGTACCATACAAGCTGACCCTTTAATCCTATTCAGCAATTCTGGTTCTTATGTTCAATCCATCAATGCGACTTCACCTATCATTGGCGCTGGAACGCCAAGTCTAAAACCCACGCATGACCTTTTTGGAAACAAAAGAACAAGTAGTGTTACAATTGGAGCTATGAACTCTTTTTAAAGGAACCAGAGTAAATCGGGGTAGTATATTTACTTTAGACCCAACCCTAACTGCAAATCATTGTCTTGAAGACAGTGGTCTTCCTGCTCAAAGCTGCTGATGGTTAACCCCACCAGTCGTACAGGCCGTTTACCTGCTTCGGTATGTTTGAGAAGCTCTGCGGCTAAAACTAAGGCTTGGGCTTGCCCAATGGGGCTAGGCATCGTTTTTGAGCGGGTGACTTGCGTAAAATCTTTGTATTTCACTTTGATGGTAATGCGCTTGCCTTTTAGCTTATGTTTATCCAAGCTTGTAAACACTTGCTCTGCTAAGGTTTTAAAATGGGTTAAGAGTATATCCACATCCAAAATATCCGTTGTAAATGTGGTTTCCTTACCCAAAGATTTGCGCTCTCTAAAGCTTTTGACTTCTCGCTCATCAATGCCTCTAGCAATGTTATAATAAT
>JALSZC010000117.1 GCA_027059605.1 Ghiorsea sp.
CACCTTTGGCAGATTGCGAAGCCTTTGTGAATGTGGATTGCCCACAATGTGGCAAAGCTGCCAAGCGTGAGACCGATACCTTTGATACCTTTATGGAATCTTCCTGGTATATGAATCGTTATACTTCAGCTAACTGTGATACTGCTATGGTAGATGCCGCAAGTATGGAGAAATGGGCGCCTGTGGATCAATATATTGGTGGTGTGGAACATGCGGTGCTGCATTTGTTGTATGCACGTTTTTACCATAAATTGATGCGTGATGAAGGTTTATTTGATGGGAATAAGGTTGGCTCTGAGCCTTTTAAAAACTTACTTACCCAAGGCATGGTATTACTCGATGGCACCAAGATGTCCAAATCCAAGGGCAATACGGTTGACCCCAAAGATATTATTGAAAAATATGGTGCAGATACAGCGCGTTTATTCACCTTATTTGCTGCACCTCCAGAGCGTGATTTGGAGTGGAGCGATAAAGGTGTGGAAGGTGCAAGTCGTTTCTTGAATCGTGTGTGGGTGTTATTGGATAAAGTGGGTCAAACATACCAAGGCACAGCCAATGCTAAAGCCACTAAAACATTACGCCGCACCATTCACACCCATATTCAACGGGTAACCCATGCTTTTGAGCAAGGCTTTGCCTTTAATGTGGCGATTGCAGCCATGATGGAGCTATCCAATGCTTTGAGTGCATTTGATGCTTGTGATGATGAAGGTAAAGCTGTGTTTGAAGAAGGAGCAAAAGCCTTGGTGACTATGCTTGCGCCACTTGTGCCGCATTTTGCTTGCGAATGTGGCGAAAAATTAGGCTTTGAGACCATGGCTGTGATGGCAACTTGGCCAGAAGTAGATGCATCGGCTTTGGTACAAGATGAAATCAACTTGGTGGTGCAAATTCAAGGCAAAAAACGCGGTGAAATCGTGGTTTCTCCCGATGTGAGCCAAGATGATGCTTTAGCTGCAGCGCAAGCCCATGAGGGTATTGCCAAATGGTTGGAAGGTCAGCAAATTGTGAAGGTTATTTTGGTGAAAGGTCGTCTGCTCAATATCGTGGTCAAACCTGCATGAGATTAGCTCGTATGAGATTAACCTGTACTTTGCTTCTTGGGCTATGCTTGAGTAGCTGTGGTTACCATTTGGTAGGGCAGGGTAATAGCAGTGTGATACCCAGTGGTGTGCAAAGTGCATGGTTAGAGGCGGGAGCTTCGCCTAAAGCACAGGCACTACGCTTGGAGCTTGCTGCATTATGGCAAGAGAATAAACATTTACCTGTTTTGGATGATGTGAAACCAAGTAAGACACATATCACTGTGCGCTTAGAGCAAGTACAAGAAACCTTTTCACCGATTGGCTTTGATGCTTCGGGTTTGGCAGTGCAGTATCGATTAAGCATTGCTGCAACCTTGCGTATGTATCAAGAGAATAGCTTGATTTGGCAAGCACGCGGTATTTTAGTTTCGGCAGACGTATTTGCAGGCGATGACCCCAGTGTGATTGAATCAGAACGAACGCGACTAACCAAACAGCTACAAACATCATGGGCAAGGGCTGCTTTGGCGCGGCTGCAATCTGGCTTTTAAATATGCAAGTTTCGCCACAAAAACTCTTACCCGCAGAACATAGAAGTTACTATCTTTTTGGCGAAGATAGGGATGCGTTGTTTGAGTCAGCCGAGGCTTTATTGGCAGCAGGTGATGCGGATGCCATACGTTTGCGAGTGGATGTTACTGAATTGGAACGTATTGAAGTGGAAAGTCGTTCCCAAGGTTTATTCGGACCTGAAGCGTGTTATGCCTTGGTGCGTAATGCAGAAGCTGCAACACCCAAACAATCCGAACATTTACTCAAACTTGCGGCAAGTGTTGCACCTGAAAACCGTTTGATTCTTTGCGCAGCCGACATCACATGGAAAAAAGCCATGCATAAAAAAATGTTGGCAGAATCATTGGTGGTATCCTGTGAATTTCGTTTGCCAACAGTGGCTGATTTTAAAGCTTGGTGTACGCAATATATCCAACAAGAAAATTTGTATGTTGAACATGAAGCCTTGGAAATGATTACAGAACGATTGCATGGCATGCGGGAAGCAGCCAAACAGTTGGTCGCACGTATGAAGTTGTATGACCATGGTGAAGGGGTGACGTTTGATGTTAAACTTGTAGGTGAATTGCTTGGTGAGCATGCGCCTGAAGATTTGGATGACTTTTGTCATGCTACAGCCATGAAAGATGCACGTGCTATCAAGTTGTTACGCCACTTGTTAACCAATCAGCAGGTTTCGGATGTGCAGCTATTAACTTGGTTAAGTATGCGTTTGAATCAAATGCTGATGTATTTGTGGTACCAAGCCAAAGGCGCACGCAGCCCGATTCAAGCAGCGCGTATTTTTGGTGCAGCAAGGCAGCATATTGCAAAAGAAGTGCAGCAGTGGTCGGCACCAGAATTGATGCAAGTGTTGCAAGAGGTAACGCAAGCTGAGAAGTTACTCAAAGGGGCTTCGATTGAATCAAGAATCATGGTGTTGGAGCGTTTAACCTTGCGTTTAATCACTCATCATGGCTAAACAACGCTTATCTCAAGCTTCTGTGACTAGCTTTCCACACCAGGTATTTCGTGAATATGATATTCGCGGTATTGCGGATACAGAAATCACGGAAGATTTTGCTTATACCTTAGCCCAAGCCTATGCACAGCTATTGCCAGAAAATGTAAGTAAACCTGTGGTAGTGGCGCGAGATGTGCGTTTGTCAGGTTTGCGATTGCAACAAGCAGTGATGCGTGGCTTGGTTGTGCTGGGTATTGATGTGATTGACTTGGGCATGGTGCCTACACCCATGGCATATTATGCGGTGTATCACTTAGAGGCTGCGGGCTGTATCATGGTGACAGCCAGCCATAACCCAGCAGAATATAATGGTTTTAAGCTGATGTTAGGGCAAGAAAGCTTTCATGGTGAAGCCTTGCAAGCGTTGAAAAAAAGCATGCTCAATTTAAGTGCTAAGCAGGCAGATAAGCAGGGTAGTGTTCAGTGCCAAGATTTAAGCCAAGTATATACTGATTTTGTGGTTCAAGATTGTAAGCTAGCAAGACCATTAAAAGTAGTGATTGATGCAGGGAATGGTCCTGCGGGATTGATTGCAGCACCCGTTTATCGTGCTTTGGGTTGTGATGTGGTTGAGTTGTATTGTGAGCCTGATGGGCGTTTCCCCCATCATCACCCTGACCCCACGGTTGAAGAAAATATGCAAGATATTGCAGCAAAAG
>JALSZC010000118.1 GCA_027059605.1 Ghiorsea sp.
ACCTATTGGTGCGCACTTTCAATTTCCCGCTAAAACATCCACGTTTTCTTGATGCCAATATGCTTGCCCAAGAGCTTGCCGATAGCGCAGGCATAGAACCAGATGATTGGTGGCTCACTTGGCACGCTAGCAGCAACCTTGATGGTGGCGTATCTGGCATTGTTTTTGGCCTCCCTAAATCACTAAAACATGCCATGCAACAACACCCCACATGGCAACATGCCCCCTTCTTGCTAATTGATGGTTGGCAACGCCTCAACCACTGTTTACAGCAACATGATGTTGACGATACCGCTATTATTGATGCTGATAGCCAAGGTTTATTTTTAGGCTACTATCAACAAGGTGTGTGGCAGGGCATACGCAGATTAAATATTGCAAAAGATGCAGACATAAATGACCCACAAGTTTACGAGCAACTTTGCCATGAAGCAGGGTTATCACTGCAAGCTATGGGTTTTGATGCTGCACAACACAAATTTGTTGGTCGTATATCTTCAGCCATGAAAAATACAGCTCTTTTTGCAGATTGTGAACAGCTACACGTTGAAGAGCACCTGGAACAGCGGCATGTTGTCAACCTCAAACTACCATTGCCACAGAAAAACACCCCTCATACACTGAACATACGTCATGGAAAGTGGGCGGCAAAAAACCACAGCAGCATCCCCAAAGTGTGGTGGCGACCTATTGCACTTGCCATCATGGCGAGCATGATTTGGTTAGGCACACTAAGCATAGAAAACTACCAGCTTAGGCAGCAACTGGACGATATGAACAATGAAATCATCCAAGCCTTCCATCGTGGTTTGCCACAACAGACAGTGATTATTGATGCCATGGCACAGCTTAGACAAGCTGCACATACAGGTGATGGTGCAAGCAGTGGCAATGCTCAACATGTTACAACGCAACTCAACATCATCAGTGCTGTGTTCAAAAAACACCCTTGGCATATGCAAGAGCTACGCATCAACAACAATGACGTTGTTCTATCTGGTCAAGTCAACAGCTTGGACACATTGAATGACATCAGCAATGCTCTGTCAGAAAAACTTGGGAAAAAAGTGAAAATTACCGACACCGATTTAAAAGGTAATGAGGTGACATTCAGGATGCGCTGGTCATGAACATATCATTACAAAATCATATCGATAACCTTGGTCTCAAGTTGGAAACTCTGTGGGCTGAAAAAATTGCACCACACTATGATGCTCTAGGTGAAAGTGAACAACGTACTGTGAAAATTGCTGCTGTGATTTTACCACTGATGATTTTTGTTTTCGGTATTGTCTTGCCCATAATCGATGCCAACAAGGCATTGCACGATGATGTTGCAGCACTTAGTAAACAAGTGGCAGAAGCAAACCAGTTGGCGGACATCTTAGCTAGCCAACCTAAACAACAAGGCAGTGCAAATACCAACAATATTCTAAGCGATGTAGATAAACTAGCACGGCAAACTGGCGTTCGCTCCTATATGACACGTTTACGCCCGCAGCAAATCATGGGCGCAGGTCAACGTTTACAAACACAAATCAAAAACGTGCCTTACCAGAAACTCACCCGTTTTCTAACCATCTTAGAAGAAAATGATTTCAATTTCACAAACCTTAAAATACAAGCAGCAGGCGTAGGCATTGTGCATATGCAAGCAAGTATTGAGCGATAAGATGAGCCAACAAACAACCACACCCAACGCTAAGCGAAAGTTATTACTTATATTTACTTTGGCTTTGCTCATCTTTTCATTTTTACGCTGGGATATATCTCCTTGGTTAGCCACACAAATACAACAAGCTGCCAAGCAAGCTGGTGTCAACGTACAATATGAACATATTTCAGTATCAGGATTTACAGTTCAATTGAATCAATTGCAAATCAGTAAAGCCAATGAGATGTCCGTACAACTCCAAGAGATAAGGGCAAGTCTGGCATGGGATGCCTTATTATCGGGTGACTTAGGGATTCACATTGAAGCCCTTTGGCAAACAAACCCCTTATCACTCACCGTTATCCAGCAAGGCGAAAGCTTACAAATTAATAATATTTCGGCTGTAGTGGATATAAGTCGTATCCAACAGTTTATGACGAATATCCCTGCTAAGATTTCTGGTGTTATCCAAACCCAAGGGCAAGTTCGGCTCAACCCAAGCACGCAAAAACTTGAATCAGGCAACTTAGAAATAGCATGGAACCAAGCCAAAGCGGGGTTAACTCAGCCCAAATTCACCTTGGGTGATTACCACATCAAACTCTACAGTGATGAGCAAGACAACCAGCCTTGGCACTGGGATATTTCAGGTGGCTCAGGCGTTGCCCTCAAAGGCAATGGCAGCATATTTCCACAGCAGCCTGACCCTCAATGGTGGACTATCAATGGGCTGATGAATGTCAAAGTGGATCAAACCAACCCTTCCCTTGCCATGATGATGCAGTCTATGATGGGCACAACAGAAGCTAGCCTACGTATATCGGGCACACTAGGTAAACCGCGCACGGAGATTGTTCGCTAATGTCATATCTTGTACTGGCACGAAAATGGAGACCACAACGTTTTGCTGATTTAACAGGGCAAGATGTGATTGTACGCACTCTAAAAAATACCCTAACAAGCAACCACTTAGCCCATGCATATTTGATGACTGGTATTCGTGGTGTTGGCAAAACAACCATTTCTCGACTCATGGCAATGGCAGTCAATTGTACCCAAGTTGCTGATGGTGAACCATGTGGCACTTGCGAATCATGTGTATCCATTGCCAAAGGTAACAATCTTGATGTGCAAGAAATGGATGCCGCAAGTCATACAGGCGTGGATGATATTCGTGAAATCTTAGATGGTGTACGTTATCCACCCGTACATTTAAAAATCAAAGTGTATATTATTGATGAAGCGCACATGCTGTCCAAATCAGCATTTAATGCCCTATTAAAAACACTGGAAGAACCACCTGAAAATGTGTTGTTTATTTTGGCAACCACAGAGTCTGACAAATTACCCATCACCGTGCGCTCACGCTGCCAACGCTTTGACCTGCGTCGCCTCAATGTCGATGAAATTGCTGATTATTTAGCCTATGTACTCAAAGAAGAAGGCATCAATACGCAAGAAGATGCGCTGCAAGTCATTGCTCGTTCAGCCGATGGCAGTGTACGTGATGCATTATCACTTACCGAACGTGTTTTAGCCTTTTCCAGCCAAGATATTACCTTAGAAAGTGTGCAGCAATCGTTAGGGCTTATTG
>JALSZC010000119.1 GCA_027059605.1 Ghiorsea sp.
GACTTGCCGCAGCCGCACTCGCCTTTTTTGTTGGGGTTGTTAAAGACAAATGATGAGGAAAGCATATCTTCTTGATAATCGATTTCTAAACCTTTGATGGCATCATCATAAAATTGTTCGGCAATATAGATGGTTAAACCATCAAATTCTGCAGCTAAATCGCCTGCTTCTGCTTGGTCTTCAAAGTCGAGCACATATTCCAAGCCTGAGCAGCCAGCCTCGCGCAAGGATAAGCGCACAGCTTGTTTGTTTGCTTCTTTTAATTTCTTGGTAAATTGGGCAATGGCAGCGGGGGTTAAGCTAATATCGGCCTGTTTCATGCTTTTAACTCCTTGGGAATACTGAAATGCACATTTTCTTCTACGGTCTCGCGTGTGGTGACGATATTTTTATCATGTTGTGATAATAGATGGACGACTTCCTCAATCAATACTTCAGGTGCTGATGCACCTGCTGTGACACCGATATTTTCTTTGCCTTCAAGCATGGCTGCTGTGATAGATTGTGCATTTTCAATTAAATATGCATTACACCCTTCTTTTTCAGCGACTTCTCTTAAACGATTGCTATTCGATGAATTGGGTGAGCCCACCACCAAAATAACATCGGATACTTTTGCCAAGTCTTTGACTGCCATTTGTCGGTTGCTAGTGGCATAACAAATATCTTCTTTTTTGGGTGCTTGGATATTGGGGAATCGGGTTTGCAAGGCTGCTATCACATCTTTGGTATCATCTACGCTTAGTGTGGTTTGGGTGACAAAGGCGAGTTTATTTTCATCGTTGACTTGCAAAGTTGCTACATCTTCAGGCTCTGATACGAGCAATACAGCCCCTTCTGGTGCTTGCCCCATCGTACCTTCTACTTCGGGGTGACCTTCATGACCAATCAATATAATTTGGTCGCCATTGGCATAATGACGCAGGAGCTCTAGGTGTACTTTAGTGACCAGCGGGCATGTTGCATCCATGACGCGAAGCCCACGTTGTTTACCCTCTTCTTGTACTTTTTTGCTTACACCATGCGCAGAAAAGATAAGCACCGCACCATCAGGTGCATCGTCAACTTCATTGATAAATATCGCACCTTTGGCTTTTAACTCTTCAACTACATGTTTATTGTGTACAATTTCATGGCGTACATAAATGGGTGCACCAAAGACTTCAATCGAGCGTTCTACGATTTCAATAGCGCGCTCAACACCAGCACAGAAACCACGTGGCTGGGCTAAAAATACTGATTTGGGCTGAATTTTGATGGTCTGTTGCTGCATTTTTTGTGTCCTTGGGTTACGGTTTGCCGCATAGTGTACGCAAAAAGTAGGTAGAGGTGAAATGATGACTGATTACACATTAAATGTAGGGGATAAAGCACCGCTTGATTTGGAAGTGGATATTTACCCTGAAGCCAAGTTCAAATTGGCGGACAAGTTGGGTAAATGGGTGATTGTTTATTTTTATCCTAAAGACAATACGCCTGGTTGTACTACCGAATCATGCGAGTTTCGCGATGCTTTGCCTGACTTTAGCGCGGCAGATGCCGAGATTGTGGGCGTAAGCCGGGATTCACTGAAATCACATGCGAATTTTACGCAAAAACATGACTTGAATTTCCCTTTGATTTCTGACTCTGATGAAGCTTTTTGCAAAGCTTTTGATGTGATTCAAGAAAAGATGAATTATGGCAAAAAATATATGGGTGTAGAGCGCTCAACATTTATTATCAACCCTGAGGGCGTGGTGGTTGAAGCTTGGCGCAAAGTTCGGGTTAAAGACCATGTGCCAACTGTGCTTGCGCGTTTAAAAGAGTTGCAGGCTTAACCCATGTTACAAGGCAAACGTATTTTACTTGGTGTGGGCGGTGGTATTGCTGTGTACCGTGCTGTGGAGTTGATGCGTTTGCTGATGAAACAAGGGGCTGATGTTCAGGTGGTGATGACCAAGTCTGCGGTAGAGTTTGTCACACCGCTTACCTTTGAAGCCTTGTCGGGCAATAAAGTGCACACCAACTTGTTCGATTTAACCGAACAACATGGCATGGGGCATATCCAATTGGTACGCTGGGCTGATGCTGTTGTGCTAGCACCTGTGACCAGCAACCTTTTGGCAAAAGTAACACACGGTATTGCCGATGACTTGTTAACCACGCTCATGCTGGCAAATGAAAAACCTGTGTTGTTAGCACCTGCAATGAATGTATCTATGTGGTCGGCTGATGCGACGCAACGGAACGTGAACATTTTAAAAGAAAGCGGCTATACAGTTGTTGAACCTGAAGCTGGTGAATTGGCATGTGGCGAACAAGGCGCAGGTCGTTTGCCAGAGCCTGAATCAATCATGCAAAGCCTTTTGCCACTATTAACCAAGCAGGAGCTAAAAGGGCAGCGTTGGGTGATCAATGCAGGTCCTACAGTTGAAGCTTGGGATGCAGTACGCACCATGAGTAACCGTGCCACGGGAGCCTTGGGTGCAATGCTGGCTGATGCGGCAGCGATGCAAGGCGCAAGTGTGTGTTTGGTTGCAGGTCCAGGTACACCAAAAACACGGCATGATGTGCAGCGTGTGGATGTGGAAAGTGCAACAGAGATGTTGGATGCTTGTGTGGCTGCGGCAAAAGGTGTGGATGTGTTTGTGGGGACTGCAGCCGTGAGTGATTTTCGTTTTGCAAAACCTTTGCAGCACAAATTAAAACGTCAGGGTAGTGGTCATATGCAAGTCGAATTGATTGAGAACCCTGATATTGTTGCAGAAGTGGCTAAGATGAAGCAACGTCCACGGCAAGTGGTTGCATTTGCCGCAGAAAGTGAAAATCATGTGGAATATGCGCAAGAAAAAATGCAGCGCAAAGGTGTGGATGCCATTGTTGCCAATGATGTGTCGAATATGGGCAATAACCTTGCTTCGGGTTGGTGGGTAAGCAAACAACGCCAAGAAGTGATTGAGTGTATGCCAAAGGCAAATTTTGCAAAGCAGTTGATACAGTTTATCCATGCTTTGCAAGATGAGAGATAGGGGTTAGAAGATGAAAAAGTATATGTGGTTTATGATGTTATGGATGTTGGGGGTTGCATCACCAGCTTGGGCAAGTCAAATGAATATCGACCCTTATTTTGCACTGGGCGCATCAGGGCTACAAGCTGATTTGGCAGGAAGTAAAGCGACAACACCAGCTTTTCATTTTACAGC
>JALSZC010000120.1 GCA_027059605.1 Ghiorsea sp.
ATTAACCTTTGCACCACGAAGGGCACGAAGAGCACGAAGGAGTATAAAAAAAGTGAGTATTCTTCGTGTTCTCTGTGTTCTCTGTGGTTAATTATCGTTTGTAAATGCAACCAATGCATTCAAGGTGGCGGTAGCTTTGCCATCATCAATAGCTTTGGCAACAACGCCTAGTCCATCAGCAATGCTATCCACTTTACCTGCTACCCAAAGGGCTGCCGCACTGTTTAAGAGTACAATATCACGCCCAGCACCTTCTACACCTGCAAGAATATGTTTAATCACTTCAGCATTGAATGCAGCATCACCGCCTAGTAATGCTTGAGGCGTAGCATAAGGCATACCAAATGCTGCAGGATCAATTTCAAAGCGGTGGGTTTTGCCATCTTCCACCCAAACGGCATCGGTGATGTCTGTCGTCGTAATCTCATCCAAACCATCACGCCCATGCACGATTAAAGCGCGTTTGGTACCCAGTTGCGATAATGCACCTGCCACCAAATCCAATTTATCTTCGCCAAATACACCCAAAATTTGGTAATCAGCGTTGGCAGGATTGGTCAATGGCCCTAAAAGATTGAACACGGAGCGCACGCCCATCTCACGGCGTACAGGGCCTGCATATTTCATAGCTGGATGACATTGCGGTGCAAAAAGAAAACCAATGCCCACTTCATCAATACAATCAGCAACCTTTTCAGGTGAAATATCTAACTTCACACCCAAGGCTTCCAACACATCAGCACTACCAGACTTGGAAGAAATCGCACGATTGCCATGCTTGGCAACAGGCACACCACATGCTGCTAAAACAATGGCAACCGTGGTGGATATGTTAAACGTGGATGCGCCATCGCCACCTGTACCGCAGGTATCAAGCAAACCTGATGCTTGAGGCGCAATCTTGGTTGCTGCACTGCGCATGGCTCTTGCCGCACCCGCCACAAGTTCAGGGGTTTCGCCTAACATGCTTAAACCCATCAATAATGCACCGATTTGTGCAGGTGTGGCTTCACCCTTCATGATTTGGTTGAACACGGTTTCAGCTTGTGGGCTGCTTAAAGGAATGCCTTTTTGTGTTTCCGCAATGGCTTGTTGGATGTTGTAGCTCATATCATAACTCCAAAAAGTTTTTCAGCATGGTATGTCCATGTTCGGTGAGAATAGATTCAGGATGAAATTGCAGCCCGAATGTTGGATGCTCTTTATGCCTTAAGCCCATCAGTTCGCCTTCTTCTGTCCATGCCGTGCGCACAAGCGCATCTGGCAATGGCTCATCCACAATCAACGAGTGGTAACGGGTTGCCGTGAACGGGGCTGGCAAACCTTGGAAAATACCTGCCTCATCATGGTGGATGGGGCTTACTTTGCCATGCATCAAACGTGGTGCACGAATCACTTTGCCGCCAAAGACTTCGCCAATGGATTGATGCCCAAGGCATACGCCCAATATGGGTAGCTTGCCTGAAAAGTGTGCAATCACAGCCTTGGAAATACCTGCTTCTGCAGGGGTGCAAGGGCCGGGTGAAATCAATATGCGAGAGGGTTTTAAATCTTCAATGCCTGCGATGCTGATTTTATCATTGCGATACACCTGCGGCATATCACCAAGCTCACCCAAGTATTGCACTAGGTTAAAGGTGAAAGAATCGTAGTTATCAATGACCAATGTTGCCGCACTCATGATACTTCTCCGTTACTTTGTGAGGTCGAGGGTTGTGCTGCTGCAAGCGCTACAGCTCGGAACATGGCAGATGCTTTATTTACACATTCTTGATACTCAGTTTCAGGTACAGAATCTGCAACCAAACCCGCGCCAGCTTGCACATTGAGCACACCATCTTCAATCACAGCCGTGCGAATAATAATGGCGGTATCCATGTTTTCACCACCAAAAGAAATATGGCCAATACAGCCGCCATAAGGGCCTCGCGGCTGACCTTCCAGTTCATCAATAATCTGCATAGCGCGAATTTTGGGCGCGCCTGATAATGTACCTGCGGGGAATGTGGCAGCCAATAAATCCAAGGCGTCCACATCATCACGCAACGTGCCTTCCACTTGCGATACAATATGCATGACATGGGAATAGCGTTCAATTGCCATGGAATCGGTGACTTTGACCGAACCAAACTGGCTGACTCTACCCAAATCATTGCGCCCCAAGTCCACCAGCATCACGTGCTCTGCAAGCTCTTTGGTATCTGTCAACAGTTCTTTTTCCAAAGCGAAATCTTCTTCTTTGGTTTTACCGCGTGGGCGTGTGCCTGCAATAGGGCGAACAATGGCTTTATCGCCTTCTTTGCGCACTAAGATTTCGGGTGATGAACCAATTAAAGTTACACCCTGAATCGCCATGTAAAATAAATATGGGGATGGATTGATATGGCGAATAGCGCGATACAATGCTAGAGGGTCAACATCCAGCGGTTTGCTGAAGCGTTGTGAGACCACCACCTGAAAAATATCGCCTGCCAGAATGTATTCTTTGGCAGTTTCTACCATGGTTTCGTATTCTTGCTGTGTGACATTGGATGGCGGAATGTCCAAGGCAAGCTCATCATTCATATGCGGATGGAATGGTGTTGGTGCAGCGGTATTGGCAAGTGTGCTTTCAATATCATCCAAAATGACATCCGCTTCTGCCTGCGAAGCTTCTAAAACGCACAGGTGCACAATGCCCTTGAGATTATCAAACACTACAAACCTATCCACCAGCATATAAGCGGCGACAGCTTGATGCCCCGTCACTTTTTGCTCTACGCCAGGTTCAAACCTATGGATGATATCGTAAGAAAAATAGCCCACCGCGCCGCCAGTAAATGGCAAATCATTATCGCTACCCACCACATCATGGTTGATGACGGTGTTACGAATCCAAGTTAAAATATCGCCTGCGGCAAAGCGTTGTTCGTTGCCATCACGATGCTGAATGATTAACCCATTTTCTTCTTCAATGGCAATTTGCGCAGGGTCAAAACCGATGATGCTGTAACGCCCCCAATGCTCGCCGCCCTCCGCGCTTTCAAATAGAAAGCAGTCATGATTTCCGCGCAGGCGCGCAAACAAAGATACAGGCGTATCACAATCGGCAGATAAAATGCGTTGGAACAGTTTCACAGCAAACCTCAAATCATAAGATGGGCGTATATTGACACAAAACAAAGCACATGGCTAAATGCGGCTCA
>JALSZC010000121.1 GCA_027059605.1 Ghiorsea sp.
TCTAATAATTCAGCTTTTTTCTTTAAATATTCGGCATAGCTGGCTTGAAAGTGGGTGAGTTTTCCTCGGTCTAGTTCAATGATCTCTTCCGCCACAGCATCCAAGAAATATCTATCATGGGTGATAAACAATACTGCGCCTTGAAAGGATGCAACAAAATCTTCAAGCCATTCAATGGATGATATATCCAAGTGGTTGGTAGGCTCATCAAGCAACAAGATTTCAGGCTCAACGACCACGGCTTGTGCTAAGGCGACTCGGCGCAGCCAACCACCTGATAATTCGCCCACATCACGGTTGGCATCCAAGCCCAACTTGGTGATGGCAGTTTCAATGCGTGCATGCAATTTCCATGCGCCCAAATGTTCCAGCTGATGTTGCAAGTCTTCCAATTTTTTTAAAGATTGATCCGAATAATCATGTTCTAAAGCTGTGGTCGCCTGATGGTAAGCATCCAACACATCTGCCACATCACCCAGACCCTCAGCAACCACTTGGAACACGCTTTGACCCGGCTCAAAATAAGGGTCTTGATGCAAGTATGCGACCTTGCAACCACTTTTGATTTGTACGCTACCGTCATCCACGTCCATTTGCCCAGCAATCACTTTAAGCAAGGTAGATTTACCTTCGCCATTGCGCCCAATCAAACCCACCCGCGCACCTGCAGATATGCGTAAGTCCACGTGATCTAGCAACACTTGATGACCAAAGGCTTTTTTTAAGCCGTGTAACATTAAAACGGGCATGATTCATCCTTCGGGTTGATGTCATGCCGAACGAAGTTGAGGCATCTTGAGATTTCTCCACGTCCCCCAGGGGATACTCTCTTGCATCGCAATTCACCTAACTGGTCGAAATGACAGGGCATGATGATCAAGCTTGAAAAAGCCATATTACTGGACTTCTATTTGTAAGGTGGAATCCTTTTCAATATCGTATTTGGCAAGCGCAACCACAGCAGCAGGCAGCACAAAAATGTTGAGCACTGGCACAGCCATCAATAGCAATGCAATACCGCCAAAACCAAGCCAAAACCAACGGTTTTTCTTCATATCTGCTTTACGTTCGTTGAATTTTAAGCCTTTACGACTGGCTTGAGTATCAAAGAGTTCATAGTTCAGAAACTGGATGCTGCCGTACGTCCAAAGCGCAGTAGCAATAGGCGGAAACCAAAAGAAAATCAAAGAAAGTAGCCCCCAAAGCATTAAACCAAACAAGGGTCGAATCGAATTGATGGCTGCTGCCAATGCCTGATTAGCCCAAGATGCATCATTTTCTACAGTGGCAACCCCCATGATTTTTTCAGTGCGATAAGCTAGGGTATCTAACCATGGGGCAACGGCTGCCGAGGCAAGGGCAACAAATGCCACAGCCCCAACGACAATGGATAAAAGACCTGCTAAAAAGGAAGCAATATATCCTACTGCAACCCAGAACATTCCATCGCCTTCAGGTATCCACATGGATGCCAAATAATCTGAAAAGAAAAACACGCTGGTCATCAGCATAATCATCAACACCGCCAACAAACCCAGCATACGCCATAACACAGAGCGCAGGCTGCTTTCGCTGAATAACATGATAAATCCTGAAAAGAATGTGGTGATACCTTGAATCATAATAGAACCCTCTAGTAATCCTTTTGGCAAGTCATGCAGTATGTTTTATTTTTAAAACGTTGTTTGTCTCGAGAACAAAAGCTGGCAATACCTTGAGTAATTGCAGCACCACACTGCGCGCAAAAGTATTTGGTTGTTTTTGTGTTTTTTTGAACCTTAGCCTTTAAATCATCATCTGTAATGTTAAACCGTTCTTTATAATTTTCTTTGTTTGGTTTATGTAAGGCTACAATATCCTTTGCAAGTTGTAATACGCTATCTTGGGAAATGATTTTTACAGCTTTTTTTAAAACATCTCCAACAGATAGTTGTTCGTATTTTTTATCAAGCATAGAGAGAAACTGTTCAGCTTTGATAACATTTGAAGAATCAAACTCTTTTGAACGTTTTAATATGGTTTTTGTGTCAATAAGCACATAACCTTCTATGGTCGCTTCCATCCTTTTCCCTAACCGTTTAGGGAGAAGTTTTTGAATAACTTTTTCTAAAATATAAATATGTCTTTTATTTTGTTCAATGGGGGAAGGGATAGCAAATTCTTTTTGTCCATAGGATGCAATAAACGATCCATCATCTAAAATATGTAGAGTATCACCGTAAGCTTTTGTTTCTAACACATATATATCGAGTGCTCGGGTAATGATTAAGTGGTCAATCTGAGCCACTTTACCTTCATACTCAAGCCTTAAGTCATGAATGAGCATCCAGTTCTTTTTATCATCTAGGAAAAAGTCCAAATGGTAAGCAGTATTTTTTTCACCTTGTTCCCCTGCAATAAGCTTTTTCCACTCCTGTTCTACCATATATACTTTTTCAGGGGGCAATGTTTTTGATTTTAAAATTTTAAGTTCTAGCTTGCGAGCTCCAAGGGAATCCATTGGTTTTATAATCATTAAGTTACAGCCCTCCTTCTTTCCTCGAAACTTGACCAAAACCTACCCATGAAAGACGATGTTGCCATGAAATCATTATCCTTGTCTGTTTTTGAAGCTATACCTGAACAAACTTTAAGCCAAATGTTGCAGCATATGGTGCCTGCTGGTGCTGATGATGCTGACCTTTATTTGCAGCACAGCGTGTCGGAATCACTATCTTTAGAAGAAGGGCGTGTTAAACATGTATCAGCGAGCACGCATCAAGGCATTGGTGCGCGGGTGATTATGGGTGAAGCATCGGGTCATGCTTATACCGATAGCTTTGATACAGCAGCCTTGATGGATGCGGCAAAAGCAGCAAGGGCGATTGCCAATAGTGGTAAAGATTTACAACCGCAAGCCATTCGACCGCAAGCTTTAAAACATAATCTTTATCCTGCGGGTAATCCCATGCAGCAGGTGGATATGCAAAGTCGCAAGGCATTGCTAGAGCACTTGGATACTTTGGCGCGTAGCATTGACCCACGGGTACAGCAGGTATCGGCAAGCGTGTCTTCAGCATTTAAACAAGTGCAGATTATTACTATGGATGGGCAGACTTTTGCTGATGAGCGACCTTTGGTGCGCTTTAATATCTCTGTGGTGGTTGAAGAAAATGGTAAACGGGAAACAGGTGG
>JALSZC010000122.1 GCA_027059605.1 Ghiorsea sp.
TTAATGCGTGTGCAGATAAACTGTATAGGTAGGCATCGATATTTCCATTGGCTTCTGCAGTATCCACCAAAGATTTTACATCCAGCCATGCCTCTTTTTGCATCAAGGCCTCAGCTTGAAGATAAATGGATTGCTGTTGCCAAGATGTAAATTCCCCAAGTTTTTTAAAGGTGAAGCTAGCCTCATCAAAGCTGTGTAGAGCCATCTGTGTTTTACCAAGGTATAACCAAGCTTGTGCATGTTTAGGGTTAGCTAAGGTTGCCTCACTTAATAAATCTAAAGCATGTTCATAATCATGAGCTATAAATGCACGATACCCCAACCAAAAACCATCTTGATAAATAGTGGATAATACGCTGTTTTTACCCAGCGGTGTAGATGCTGAAATTCTGTATTCTGTGAATGGGAATTTTTGGCGGTCAAGTGTGATTTCTGGTTGAACACTCTGTTGCACCATTTGGAATGGAGAGGAAATATCTTTGCGGCCGTAAATATTATAATAACCATTAAAATGATTACTTGCTGCCAGCCACTGTAGATGTGCCTGCTTTTCATCACCCGTGATGCTAATATTCCTTACCTTCTTGGGTGGGAAAAGAGCAATGAATGTATGGCGAGCATGGTTTGCAGTGTCAAGTATGGTAATCACATTGGGCTTGGAAGAGATGGGGTTAAATATCCAGTTGCCATCATTGCCAAATAGACTTCCAGATGCTTTAAATAAACTTAAAGTTGGCTCCACACTAAGATTTAAGTTGATACTAACCGTGCTTTGTAAGGCTTGTTTTGCCAAAGTTTTTAATTGGGCGACAGAGTTGGCTTGCAGTTTTGTATTAGATATTGCCCACTGTTTGTCATAACCAGCTTGTGCTTGTTGAGAGCTTGGTGAAAAACGATAAACATATTGATTATTATGATACACCCAAATGCTAAGTGGGTTGTTGGATGTAGAAACCATGGCATACAACATATTACCTTGGCTTGTCATAATATCATGAATGGTTAAAAATTCATGGCGGTGCTCTGCGGGGTAACCCAGTTGCTTCAGTAGCTTACCCTTGTTGGAATATACAAGAATTTTTCGTAGCTCTGCATCGGCAACATAAACATCACCATTGCTGCCAACAGCAACAGCCGTGGGTTCTTTTAATGTGACAGAATCGCCTTTGGTATTACCTATGGACTGCTTAAACAAACCCTTGCGGCTAAACACTTGGATACGTTTGTTGCCTGTGTCTGCGATAAAAACAGCATTTTGCGTTACGGTTAAAGATGAGGCATCGGATACATCACCGTCACGCCGCCCTTTGCTGCCAAAGGCAAACTTAAATTTCCCTGACTTATCAAATACTTTAACTCCTTTATCATCTAAAATGAGTAGTTCATTTTGGTCAAAAGTAGCTTGGACAGGATCGTTAAACTTGCTGTTTAATTGTTGTAACACAACACCATCATGTGAACGGATAGAAACACTGTCTTTTTTTGTATTTAGGCACAAAATTTGTTCTGCACTATAAATGTAAGACTTTTCACAAGCAGATAATAATACGGAAGAAGGCAGTATGCTCATATGGTCTTGTTCAAGGCTTAGGTAACCAGTGTCTTGCCAATCCAGTTGGAAGATTTCAATTTTTTTATTGCCTTGATCAGCAACATAAAGCTTACCATCCACATCCAATGCTAGGCTACCTACACGTTGAAACTGTCCTCTTCCTTTGCCGTTGGTGCCAAAAGAAGATAAAACTTTCATGTTTTCCCAATCGATTTCTAAAATATGTCCACTTTTCTTTTCGGCAACAATCAATACACCATCAGGGCGCACGGTCATGGCAGTAAGCTTGGCATTATTATGTTCAAATAGTTTGAACTCATCTTTACCGAGTATGGTGTCTAGTTCACCCAGAGCTGAGTAAATAGATATTCTACCGCCACCCGTTTCATCCAGTACATATACTCTGCCTTTGCGATCCACTGCAATATGCGTGATATGTTTTAAATTTAAATCTTCTGAAGCGCCTGTAGCATCATCACCAAAGGTGAATAAAAACAAGCCCTCTGGGGTAAAAGCGGATATTCTATCATTGCCAGTATCAGCAATATATATGATGCCATGTTTTGACCATGCTGCGGCAATTGGGTTATCGATTTGACCTTCTTGATCACCTTCTTCAGCAAAAACATTCCAGCTGTCTTTGGTGCTCACCAAAAAATGTGCATTGCGTGTGTCGGTGAGAACAAAACGTTGATCTGAAATAGGTATTAAACTGCTGAACTTCTGCTTTTCATTACCTTTCTGAAACACGCTGGGTGCTTCGCCAGCGCGCCATTGGTAGGCGATACTACGTTTGTCTGTAATCCATAAAATACCATGGTCTGCATAAAGGGATGAAATATTGTTGCTTGCAATACCAGTCAATTGGTCGGCTGAAATACTGTCAACGATTGTGGGTGTTGCTTGTGCAGGAGCAGTAATGAGCAAGAGTAAACCAACGGTGAAGCCTAAACTTAGTTGTTGGGTTAGGTGTCTAATCATGTTGCTCATCCAATCATACTCCTTGGTATTTCATCATATCATGCGAGTGCTGAAATAAAACGCTTCCAGTCTCTTTTTGTTGCAGGATAGCCGAATCTTAACCAGCCTGCCAAGCTATCCCATTCAGGGAAGCGGCGGACAAGTATGCGTGATGATGCAAAGTCGGGCAACTTGTCTTTGGGTCTTGCAAGCACAAAACTTGTACAACTTTGTCGAACTTCCCAATTATGTTGGGCTAATGTATCAAGCATTTGCTGCCTTAATGTGACAATGTGTGCATCACGCTGCGCAGCTTGGGGAAGCAGCTTGGGTAAAAGGTGTGCTGCAAGTGTGGATGTTGGCCATGGTGGAAGCCATGATTGCAAGCTTTGAATGTGATGTTGTTCGGCAATGATATAACCCAAGCGTAATCCTGGAATACAGAAAGTTTTGGTTAATGAACCAAGGCGGATTACATCAGGCAATATGCCTAGTGTTTGTCGCTCAGCAAATGGCATATAAGACTCATCCAATACACCATGGCGTTGCTTAGGGAATGTTTCTTTGTGTCCAAAGGGGTTGTGTGGGCTGGTCATCCATACGCAATCCGCATCGGGATATACTGTAGCCTGCATATCTACAGCGATAACCTGACAATCCG
>JALSZC010000123.1 GCA_027059605.1 Ghiorsea sp.
GAATCACCAATCACCGAAGTATGTTCAGGCAAAACACCCATCTCATGCATACATTCCAACACCATGGCAGGGTGAGGCTTGGATAAACAAATATCCGCCGTGCGCCACACTGGAAAAAAGCGGTGCAAGTCAAATGTATCCATCACTCGAATCAAACCACGGCTGGATTTACCCGTGACCACCCCCATGGCATAACCTCGGCTGTTTAATTCTTCCAATGTTTCAATCACCTTGGGATACAAGGCAAGACCAGACTCCATAGACCGATAATTGTTGCCATAGGATTCACAAATCTTGGTTTTTAAGCTTTCATCTAAATCATCATCTGCCAGCTTTTCTACCGCTGCAACCAAAGATAAGCCGATAATCGACAGCACATCTTGATAATCAGGCTCTGCCAAACCGTGGTCGGTAAATGCTTTTTGCATGGCTTGCGCAATGGCACCATGCGAATCAGTCAATGTGCCATCACAATCAAACAAAATAAGTTGTAGGGGTTGATTATTCAGTGGGGGTATCCTTTGTTGCAGCTTTTGGTTCAAGCCACGCATCTTGCGTGCGTTTGACCTGCCACGTCAACACTTTATCCACGCTTACCACCATATTCAAAAGCGGCAAACGAATATAAGTGCGAGTTAAATCCCTTGCAGGTTTACCCACAAAAACATTCAGCAACATCTTGCCTTCTTTATCTTCCAAAACCACTTGTGTATCTGACACAGAAAACTGTGCAAAATGTTCAGGATTTCGGCTAGCAATCCGTTTGACCTGCATGCTTTGCAAGTCATGCAACAATTGGTCAACCACATTGGATTGTAGGTAAGTCGGTGTATCACTGCCTACAAGCAGCCATTTGTCTCCTTCGCGTTTGCCTTTTAATATAACTTTACCTTTGGAAGAAATCGAAAAACTTGCTACATCTTGCACAGCAAAATGTGGAAGTTCGGGTAAAGTTTGCAAGGTATCCTTGGGTGATTGTTGGGTAACAATCAATGCAACCAAACCCAATGTAATGATGACAGCTATCAGTTCTTTCATTGATAACCTTCCCAAATTTTATTTCTTCGCTTACGCAAATACAACCAACGCCAGCCTGCAAGCATCAAGAGCAATACAGGTAAGGCAAACATCCACACTACCTTAAAAAAGGTGCGCTCTGCTTTATTTAATGTGGCAAGTGGACGCTGGGTTACACCCTTAGACCGCAATGCAATCAAAGCTTCATCATGACTTAGCCAGTCTAGCATATTCAAAATCAGCACTGTATTTTCACCGTTGATAAACTCGTTATCCAAAAGTGCGCTAGAGCCTGACACCAACAAACGCCCATTCGCTACCTTGGCGATATATGCTTGTTTATCATCCACAGCCTGAGAAAAAGCAGATTGCATAGCTCCTTCTTGCGCTAGCATCAATGTTTGAGGACGCATCTGTAAGCCACGAAACCGCTCTTGCATGGACAGCAGTGGATTCACATCAAAAGGTGGCCCTGATTGTACAGCACTCCACTCTGAAGATTGCAGCAATATGGTTTTGTCTGCACTGGGCTCACGCCATGATAAAGGTGCAGCAAATGGCATACTTACACTTTCCAAATCTTGGGTAATCACGCTTTGTTTATTGATATTTACAATGTTAGGGATAAACGGAAAGTCCACGACAGAACGGAACGCAAAACCCGCTTGCTGTTGGTTCACCGTGATGCGGCTGGCTTGCTGGTCCATGACCAAACCAGGCTCTACGGATACACCAAGGTCAGACAATAACCAATCATTGGCATAAGTATCCACAGGTAACACTTGAAACCCTGCTTGTAAGTTCGGCTCAACATTGGATGCCAATACCAACACGCCATTGCCCGTCATGCGGAATTGATCAAGGTGGTAACGAAACATTTCCGACGGTTTTTTATCCACGCCAGCCACAATCAAAGCTTTGGCATCACTAGGCACAGCTTTTAATGCCAAATCAACATCCACAAAGTTATAATCATCCTGCAATAACTGCTGCAATGTTTGCAGCTCTTGCGTTGATTTGGCACCAAAACCTGTAGCTACAGCAATGGTTTGCTTACCTTTGCCTGTGAGTTTCTTAATTTTACGGGTTAATAAATACTCAAACCCCGCATCAGTTTGTACCACAGGAATGATTTCTTGTTTATCCAAATATTCAATGACAATCGCAAGGTATGCTTGGCGCACTTGCGCCCTATCGTCTTCAATCACTTGTACTTGCACTTTGGGAATCTGCAAGGCTTGCAAAGCTGCTTGTGTGTTTGGGTTGTCTTCTGGGTTAATCATTTCAAAGCCAAGTTTACCCTGTGCCGCATCCCTATAATTCATCAAGGTATCTTCAACAAATTGTTTGAGTTGACCATAAGGCTGCGGCAAACCTGCCGTGAAATATGCTTTAATTTGAATCGGCTCATCCAAACCTTGCAACACCTGTTTGGTCGATGATGAAATGCTTGATGTTTGGTTATCACTCCAATCACTGCGGAGATGTGAACCTTGGGCCACAGCAAACAGTAGCAAAGAAATCACCACCACAAATGATAAGGTCAATAAGGTTTTTCGGCGAATGGTTGAACGTAAATCTGCCATGATTACCGCCACCGCCTACGTGCTAAAGCAAACCAACTTAAACTTATAAAAATCACCGTTAAACTGATAAACAACATCACGTCCGCCAAAGATACTACACCTCGCATCATATTTTGATAATGATTGATAGGCCCAAGCATGGCAATCCAATCTTGTATAAAAATCGGTAATGTAGGTGCTGCTTGGGTGATGAGGAAAATCACCAACAATAAAACCAAGCCAACAATATAAGCAATCATAGCGTGGTTGGTCATCGCCGAAGCAAACAAACCTATCGCAGCAAACAAAGCGGCAAGCAGCCATGCTCCCAAATACGAAGCCATCACTGTGCCTAAATCAAGATTGCCCAATAAGGATAAAGTTAAAGGATACAAACCAGTAAGCAGCAATAAAAAACTGATATGCCCCAACAAACTTACATATTTACCAAGCACAATATCAATGGTGCGTGTGGGCATGGTCGCCAAGAGTTCATACGTCCCATCATGCAATTCATCGGCAAGTAAACGCATGGACATGGCTGGAATAAAGAAGATAAATAACAATGGCAACAC
>JALSZC010000124.1 GCA_027059605.1 Ghiorsea sp.
CCGCTTCTTCTCATCCCTGCATGGGCACGTTTAGGTGCAGCATGGTGGGCTAGCGAATTACCACCACTGCATGATGGGCTAGCCACTTGGTTACTTGATGCAGGCGAAGCTAATCTAACACCTTGGCTCATTACGCTACTGATTTTATCACTTTTATTTGCACCCATACTTTTACTTGCGCCTCTAGTGTTAATGGCTTGGAAAATATTCTTAGAACATAAAGTACAAGGCATGAATGGTGATTGTTTGGGTGCTGGCATTGAAATATGCGAAATTTTATTGCTTGTTTTGTGTTGCTTAAGCCTATGAATCATCTTCAAAACAAACGTATTCTGCTAACCCGCACAAGCGAACAAAACAAAAACACGGCAAAGCAGCTCAAATCTATGGGAGCAGTTCCTGTCTATTTCCCATGCATTCAGATAGATTACCTAAACAACAATATACAACAAGCTTTAGCAAGGCTGCACACTGAAAAAACACGCAGCACAGACATTATTTTTAGCAGCAGCAATGGTGTAAAAGCCGTAGTTTCATGTGCAGGCAACCTTCAAAAAAGTTTACAGGGCTTCCGTATTGTTGCCGTTGGTCATAAAACTGCACAAACACTTAGCGAACATGATTGTACACCCGCATTTATTCCCGAAGAAGCATCTCAAAAAGGTCTGATTGCAGCATATCAGCAACAAAATTTGCCCCAACAAGCATATTTCTTTCGTGCCGAAGAAGGCAGTGATGACTTGCTCTGCGCCCTAGAGCAACAAGGGGTAAATACGCATTTGATACCAAGCTACCGCGCCAGTTGCCCCAATGGTGATGCTAGCCCTATTATCGAACAGCTTCAAAACAAAAATATTGATGCTGTGTTGTTGGGCAGTGCAAAAACCGCAGCATTTTATGTGCAGCGTATTGCCAACTTAAGCCTTGCCAATACACCAGCGATTGCCGTGATGAGCCCACAAGTTGAAAAAGCCGCTGACAAATTAGGATTAAAGGTGCAGGTTATCGCCAATAAACCTAGTTTTAGCGCAATGTTACAAGGTTTAAATGATTATTTTGCTACACAAAACAAAGGATAAACAATATGCCATTTGATTTAACCCATAGACCTCGCCGCCTTAGAAAAACTGCGAATTTACGTCGTATGGTTTCGGAAACTACTTTATCGGTGAATGATTTGATTTATCCCATTTTTGTCGATGAAGGCATCGATGCGGCTGTAGATGTCAAAAGTATGCCTGGCGTTCAACGCATCCCTTTAGCTGATGTGGCTACCATGGTGAAAACGGTTGAAGATGCTGGTGTTCCTGGTGTGATTTTCTTTGGCATCCCCACTGAAAAAGATGCTATTGGTTCTGGTGGCTGGGATGATGAAGGCATAGTGCAACAAGCTATTCGCGCAGCCAAAGCGGCTTGCCCTGATATGATTGTGATTGCCGATACTTGCTTTTGTGAATATACCGACCACGGTCATTGCGGCGTTTTGCATGGTGATGAAGTGGATAATGATGCAACGCTTTCCAACCTTCAAAAAGAAGCCGTATCTTACGCCAAAGCAGGCGTGGATATTGTTGCCCCATCAGGCATGATGGATGGCATGATTCAAGCCATTCGCCAAGGTTTGGATAACGCAGGTTTTCAAGATACACCCATCATGTCGTATGCCGTAAAATACGCATCAGGCTACTTCGGGCCTTTCCGAGATGCTGCTGATTCCACACCTAGCTTCGGCGATAGGGCGCAATACCAAATGGATCCTGCCAATCGCCGCGAAGCCATCAAAGAAGCCTTGCTTGATGTGCAAGAAGGCGCAGATATGTTGATGGTCAAGCCCGCACTGGCTTACATGGATATTATCCGTGAAGTGAAAGATGCCACGCAATTACCTATGGCTGTGTATAATGTATCGGGTGAATATGCCATGGTCAAAGCTGCCGCTGCCAATGGCTGGATTGATGAAAAACGCGTGGTGTTGGAAACCATGCTTAGCTTCAAACGTGCAGGTGCAGATATGATTCTCACTTACCATGCCTTGGATGTTGCAGCATGGTTAAACGAGCAATAAATGAGCGATAAACAAGAGCCTATTATTGATGTCGATGCGGTTGAAGAAGCGCAAGCTTCAACATCGCAATCTGATGAACAAGATAAGATAAAAACCAAGAAAAAGAGCAACTTTAAGTTCTACTTCTTTTTGATACTTATCTTGGCTATTGGCACATGGGCTTTTTGGACATTTTCACCCGAAGCACAAAAGCTTCGCACGCAATTTGAATCCTCTTTTTCACAACCAAGTGAAGAAATAACCCCAGAAGCAGAGCTTGAAACGCCCCAAACTTCAGCTCCCGTGGAAGCAACACCTGCACCCGTTGCACAACAAGAAACAACCCCTTTATTTGAAACGGACATCACAAATACAGATATAGAGCAAACTGAAAACACTGAACAAGCAACAAGCCCTGAGCAAGGTTTAACCGTTGATTTAGAAGGCAACAACCCTGAAATCATCACTTCGCTGCAAAGTTTACAGCAGCAAGTCGATGATTTAACACAAGCCATAGCTTCATTGCAGCAACAGCAGCTACAATGGTCACAACAGCAAGTTCGCGCTCAACTCTTTGCTTTATTACGCCAAGCATCATCACCACAAAGTAGCCTTGAGCAAATGATGATTGCATGGAAAAGCATTACTTTTTTACCATTATTAAGCCAAGACAAACGTGATATTGCTGAACAAGCATTTACCGCCTTACAAGAAACACAACAAAACATCCAACAAACTGAAACCAATATTCAAAACCTTATTCAAACATTAGCTAGCGAAATACATCCCGCAGCATTAAAGGATATGAATCAAGATGTAACGAATGTGATTGACCCCTATCAACAAACAGATGCTTTTGATTCATGGTTAGATTGGTTGAAACAACAGTTTGTGATTACCAAGCTGGATAAACATGCCCTAGAACTATCTGATGACCCATACGCAGACCTTAAGCAGCTTATCACTGAACTCAACCAACTTCAAACATCCATACACCAACACAACTGGGATAATATTGGCAGTTTAACCTCGCTACTCTATCAATTGGAGCAACGTGGGCTTGAAGCATCATTTAGCAATGAAAGCATTGCCAACTTACAAG
>JALSZC010000125.1 GCA_027059605.1 Ghiorsea sp.
CTTTCGTTGCCTGCTCACTTGTTGTGGTTGTACTTGATTCTGACACTATCTTATCTTGGCAAGACACCAAAAGTGCTAAAATAGCTATCCATAAAATATTCTTGCTCATAATACACTCCTAACTTGCTCAACAATGCCATCTTTATCCAATTTCAAATCACGTAATATTTCAGCTTGTGTGCCATGCTCTGGAAAAGCATCAGGCATAGCGATATGCACAAACGCTCCAGACCAGCCTGACTTGATGGCTTCTACAGCGATTTTCTCACCAATACCGCCTTCATTCACACCTTCTTCAACCACAATTAAAGGTTTACCTTTAGGCAAGTATTGCACAATACTTGCTACATCCAAAGGTTTCACAAACCTTAAATTCAACAGTGCTAAATCTTGGCCGTCTTCATCTTTTAAAATTTGAACTGCTGCTTGCGCGTCTGAAAAACGGGTTCCTACACTAATCATTAAGCCATCTTTACCTTCTATAATCAGCTCTGCTTTACCCACTGGCAAGATTTTAGGAGCTTCCTCTGCCAAACCAAGACCCGAGCCGCGTGGGTAGCGTATCGCCACAGGGC
Source organism: Ghiorsea sp. (assembly GCA_027059605.1). Taxonomy (GTDB): domain Bacteria; phylum Pseudomonadota; class Zetaproteobacteria; order Mariprofundales; family Mariprofundaceae; genus Ghiorsea. The sequence continues at coordinate 576 of JALSZC010000125.1, forward strand.
CATCGATGTCTTCCAATGCTGTTTTTAACATATGTGTAAGTTCAATTTCATCTTTAGGGCACATCACCGTCATATTCGGTAAGCATCTAAGATAGGCAATATCAAACATGCCCGTATGCGTTGCCCCATCAGCCCCCACAATACCTGCCCTATCCAAACACATCACTACATGCAGGTTTTGAATACAAATATCATGGATAATTTGGTCATACGCACGTTGCATAAAAGTAGAGTAAATTGCTACCACTGGCTTTAACCCAGAGCAAGCTAAACCACCTGCAAACGTAAGCGCATGTTGCTCGGCAATGCCCACATCAATGCAACGTTCAGGAAATATTTCAGCAAACTTTGACAGCCCTGTACCACCAGGCATAGCTGCAGTAATGGCAACGATGGATGCATTTTTTTGAGCTAAATCAATCAGAGTATCACCAAAAGCCTGCGTATATGTTTTCGGTGCATTGGCATTTTTTATCGGTGCGCCCGACTTCAAACAATAAGGTCCTAAACCATGCCATGTTTCAGGGTCTTCTTCGGCAGGCTCATAGCCCAAACCCTTTTTAGTGAGCACATGAAGTAAAACAGGGCCTTTTAAGTCTTTACAGTTCTCAAGGGTAGGCAACAGTGTATCAAAATCGTGCCCATCAATCGGACCAATATACCTAAAACCAAGCTCTTCAAACAATGTTCCAGGGGTAATCATGCCTTTGACATGCTCTTCAAAACGTTTGGCAACATCAAAAACCGCAGGTACTTTATTTAAAATCTTTTTCGCTGCTTCTTTGGCATGGGTATAGTTTTTATCAGTGATAATACGCGCTAAATACGATGACATTGCACCAACATTAGGAGCAATCGACATTTCATTATCATTTAAAATGACCAATAAATTATTATCATTGCCACCTGCATGGTTCAATGCCTCAAACGCCATGCCGCCGCCCAATGAACCATCACCAATCACTGCAATTGCATGATTATTTTGATGCTGCAAGTCTCTACCCATAGCAAAGCCATAAGCCGCAGAAATCGAAGTGGATGCATGACCTGCACCAAAACAGTCATGTTCAGACTCTTTGCGTTTGGTAAACCCATTCAAACCATCATATTGACGCATGGTTGGCATACCTTCTAAGCGACCTGTGAGAATCTTGTGTGGATAAGCCTGATGCCCCACATCCCAAACAATTTTGTCACGTGGTGAATCAAATACATAATGCAAGGCAATAGATAGCTCAACCACGCCTAGCCCTGCCCCCAAATGACCACCAATAGGGGCAAGTGTCTCAATCAAATAATCCCGCATTTGCTGCGCCAACTCTGGTAATTCAGATGGTTGAAGACGTTTTAAATCTTGCACACCTGAAATCGAATGCAGCAAATCACTATGTTTTGTGTCTGGCATTATTGCCCTCGCTTTAAAATATACACTGCCAAGTCTTGTAGCTGTTTGCCCGCAGTTCCTTGTAAAGATTTACAAGCATTTAGCGCAATCTCGCACATTTCATTGGCTAACTCACGGGCTTTTGTCACACCAAGCACAGATACATAAGTTGCTTTGTTTTGCGCCTCATCTTTGCCCGCACTTTTACCCAGCATTTCACTACTCGCCGTGGTATCCAAAATATCATCGGCAATTTGGAACAACAAACCCACCGCTTTACCAAACCGTGAACATGCCTCGAATTGTTGCGTATTTGCACCAGCCAATTTCGCACCAGCCTCGCAAGACCAGCGCAGCAACTCACCTGTTTTGTGCAGATGAATACGCTCAACATCCAACACATTGTCAATATTCTGGTTCTCAGCCAAAATATCCATCATTTGACCACCCACCATGCCTTGCATACCTGCCGCCAATGCCATGTCTTTCACAAGCGCAACACGAAGCTCTGCATCCACATCCAAATCAGCCAATAATTCAAAGCTGAACGCTTGCAAAGCATCGGCTGCAAGCACTGCCGTTTCTTCATCAAATTGCTTATGGCAGGTAGGCCTTCCACGCCTTAAGTCATCATCATCCATACATGGCAAATCATCATGAATCAGCGAATAAGTGTGCATGCACTCAATGCTTGCCGCCGCAGGCATGGCTACATCTAAATCCTTGCCGCCACACGCCTGATAACAAGCCAACACCAATGCAGGGCGCACACGTTTTCCACCTGCAAGCAAGGAATACAACATAGCATCTAACAAACGTGAAGGTACATGTGGACGTTTAGCTTCTAATGTTTTCTTACAAAAATCTTCAACCAACAAAGCATATTCAAAAAGAAAATTGGGGGCTTCCATTAATCCTCACCATCAGAGTCGAGAACTTGTAAACGTTGCTCCGCATCATCAAGCAATTTCTCACACTGACGCGTTAATTTTACACCCTCTTCAAAAGCTTTCACACTTTCTTCTAACGATAGTTTTCCTGACTCCAGCTTCTCTACCATGGTTGTTAAACCATCTAGCGCTTGCTCAAAGGATAAATCTTGCTGCTTATCTTGATTGCTCACCGCACACTCCCGATTAAAAAGCTAAGATTAAAGGTATGCCAAAGTTTGTCTAGTTTACTAT
>JALSZC010000126.1 GCA_027059605.1 Ghiorsea sp.
ATGAAGAATGTTTGTGCCTTTATTCGGGTAATATTGCGGTAAAACAAGGGTTGGATATTGTGTTGGATGCAGCGGTGCGCTTGCCTGATATAAGGTTTGTTATTTGTGGAAGCGGTGCAAATAAGAATAAATTAAAATTACGGGCTCAAGAAATGGAGCTAGGTAATGTTCAATTTATTCCCTTACAACCCTTGGAAAAGCTTGCACCTATGTTAAGTGCGACAGATATTCATTTGGTGACTCAGAAAAAAGGAGCCGCCGACTTAGTGATGCCCTCAAAGTTAACCAATATTTTGGCAGTTGGGGGTGTTGCGCTGGCAACAGCCGAAGCTGATTCTGAGTTGGGGCAGCTTGCTGTTGGTGATGACGCTTGTGTGTACTGTTGTGACCCTGAAAATACAGCTTTGCTTGTGGATGCGATTACTCAATTACGTACTGATCAAGTGCTACGTTCCAAGCTTGGAGAGGCTTCTAAGGTTTATGCTTTAGCACATATTGATAAAATTCATGTGTTAAAAGCTTTTGAAAATAAGCTGAAAGAGGTTATACAATGAAGGTGTTGGTTGTGGGTGGCGCTGGTTATATTGGTTCGCATATGGTGAAGCTGCTTGGTAAACAAGGTTGCCAAGTGACGGTGTTTGATAACTTAAGCTTTGGTCACGCTGATGCTGTGCTGTTTGGTGATTTGATTGTGGGAGACTTGGCAGATACGGAGGCATTGGAACAGCTTTTTACAACACAATCGTTTGATGTGGTCATGCATTTTGCATCCAGTATTCTGGTGGGGGAATCTGTAGTCGATCCAGCCAAATACTATCGCAATAATTTCGCCAATACGCAGAACCTTCTTGATGTTATGGTGAAGCATGATGTGAAACATTTCATTTTTTCTTCTACAGCCGCCATTTTTGGTGAGCCACAGTATACCCCTATTGATGAACAACACCCTAAGCAACCCATTAACCCTTATGGGCGCAGCAAGTGGATGGTTGAGCAGATGCTGGAAGATTATGACAGAGCTTATGGTCTGAAGTCGACTTGTTTGCGCTATTTTAATGCCTGTGGTGCAGATCCTGATGGTGAGTTGGGAGAAAGGCATGACCCAGAAACACATTTGATTCCATTGGTGCTACAAGTTGCTTCGGGCAAGCGTGAGTCGATTACTGTGTTTGGAAAGAATTATAACACCAAGGATGGCACATGTATTCGAGATTATATTCATATTGTAGATTTGTGCCAAGCGCATTGGCTAGCTATTCAGCAGTTACTTCGCTATAATAATAGTAAGCGTTATAACCTAGGTAATGGAGTGGGTTTTTCTGTACAGCAAGTGATTGATGTTTGTAAAAAAGTGACAGGTAAGCATATCACAGCTATTGATGGCGACCGAAGGGAAGGCGATCCTGATGTGTTGGTAGCAGATGCCAAACTGATTCAGAAAGAACTTGGCTGGGAGCCACAGTATCCAAACTTGGATGTAATAGTTGAACACGCATGGGGGTGGGAGAAAGAGGAATATGGGAAGTAATAGTTATAAAGGTGTGATGCGTAAATATCATTCTTTGCTTTCATTGGCTCAACGGGGGCTTGATGCCTTATTGGTTTTTGCGTTATTACAGTTCCTTTGCTTGTCTTATGGTTTAGACTTTAACCGTTCGTATCAGGTGCTAGGCATTGTTGCTGCTGCACTTACTTGGATTATGATGGGGGGTATGGATGCATATAGACCTTGGCGTGGTTCATCACTATGGCGTGAATACAGGGTGTTACTATTAAGTTGGCTACTTGTTGCGCTGTGTTTGCTAATTTTAGCTTGGGCTACCAAATCAAGTGAAATGTATTCAAGAATTGTGGTTGGTGTGTGGTTTGTTTTAACGCCTTTAATACTCATCTTAACACGACTTATACAACGATTGTTTCTTAGGATATTGCGAAAAAGTGGTCATAATACAAGACAGGTTGTTATTGTTGGTGCAGGTACTCTTGGACAACAACTTATTGAGCGAATCCAGCAAGCAGAGTGGATGGGTGTAAAGGTCGTTGGTATTTTTGACGATGATGCAAGAAAGCAAGGAAAAGAAGTCTTAGGTGTACCTGTGCTGGGTAAAACAAGCGATGTGTATAGCTTTGTTAAACAGGAAAAAATTGACCAAGTTTATTTGGCATTACCCATGCGGGCAGAAAAACGTATGCGTGAAGTGTTTGATGACCTTCAAGATACCACAGCATCATTATATCTTATTCCTGACCTTTTTGTGTTTGAGCTTCTTGGAGCAAGGGAGCAAGACGTGGCAGGTTTACCTGCATTTGCACTTTGTGAAACACCGCTTTTGGGCCCATTTGGACTTGCTAAGCGTATTGAAGACATTGTTCTCGCATCCTTGTCTATTATGACTTTTTCACCATTTATGATTGTTATTGCTATTGCGATTAAAATGACATCGAAAGGTCCTATATTGTTTAAGCAAACGCGTTATGGGTTAAACGGTGAGCGTATTAAGGTCTATAAATTTCGCTCGATGACCGTCTGTGAGAATGATGATACTGTGATTCGGCAAGCTGGCAAAAGTGATGCCCGCATAACCAAGCTGGGTGCTTTCCTTCGCAAGACATCATTGGATGAGTTGCCCCAGTTTTTTAATGTATTGCAAGGTCGTATGAGCGTGGTGGGCCCTCGCCCTCACGCTGTGGCTCATAATGAGCAATATCGCAAACTAATTAAGGGGTATATGTGGCGGCATAAAATGAAGCCAGGTATTACTGGATGGGCACAAATCAATGGCTGGCGTGGTGAAACAGATACCATTGATAAGATGAAAAAAAGGGTAGAATATGACTTGGAGTATATCCAACATTGGTCACTTTGGTTGGACTTGAAAATATTTTTCTTTACCATGTTTAAAGGGTTTAAAAGTAAAAATGCGTATTGATATAATAGATAGCCTAAGGTGGTGCACCCTAGTGGATTCGAACCACTGACCTTTCGCTTCGGAGGCGAATACTCTATCCAGCTGAGCTAAGGGTGCATGTTTTTTGTAACCATGCGCAATATAGTGTAGGGCTTTGATAATGCAAATGAACACATAAGTATCTTTTAAGTTGCGCCATATGCTATAGAAGGTCTATAT
>JALSZC010000127.1 GCA_027059605.1 Ghiorsea sp.
GGCTTTATATGGGGGTGGCGTATGTGTTGTTGCAAATTGGGCGCTTTGCTGTGGTATTGTATTTAACGGCGTTGGCATTGGCTGCATTGTTGGGCGTGGATATTAAGCTGCTTATTTTGGCATTGGGTGCATTGACCATTGTTTATACATTGCTGGGTGGTTTTGCAGCGGTGATTTGGACAGATGTTGTACAATCGGTGGTGTTGTTTTTAGGCGGTTTGCTGTGTTTATTCCTTCTTGTAAACAATATAGATGGTGGGTTTGCGCAGTTGAGTGCGGTGGCAAGTCGGGAGCATAAGTTTGACCTTGGCAGTATGGACTTTGATTTAGTGACTCAAGGTTTTTGGGTGATTTTTATATTCGGTATTGTGGAAAACTTGAAAAACTTTTCGGTGGATCAAAACTATGTGCAACGCTTTTTATCTGCGCCTTCAGAACATGAAGCGAAAAAGGCATTGTGGTTGGGTGGTTTGCTGTATATTCCGATTTCAGCATTGTTTTTTATGATTGGCACGGCGTTGTTTGTGTATTACTTGAATATACAGCCAGATGATTTGCCGACCAAGGCTGATCAAATCTTTCCCTATTTTATTGTGCATGAATTGCCAACCGGTTTGGTGGGTATTGTCATTGCTGGCGTGCTTGCTGCAGGTATGAGTACGCTAGACTCATCGCTGAATAGCTCGGCAACGGTGGTGACCATTGATTTTTATAAACGTGTGTTCAACACAAAGGCTGATGATGCAGTGCAACTTCGCATGATTCGTATGGCAACGGCGGTGATTGGTGTGTTGGCGACATTGGCAAGTCTTGCCATGATTGATGCCAAAACAGCATTGGATGTATGGTGGCAAATTTCAGCTATTTTTGGTGGGGGTATGTTGGGGTTGTTTTTATCCGCTGTGCTGCTGCCCAAGTTAACATCCAAACAAGCCATGTTTGCAACCTTGGTTGGCGTGGTTTTTGTTGCATGGGCAAGCATGGGTAAATTTGGTGTTGAAATGGGCATCAGTTTTCCGCTGCATACCATGATGATTGGTGTGGTGGGTACATTACTTATCATGTTGACAGCATTTGTTTCACAATACTTATGTAGTAGGAATAAATCTGCTTAACGGCTATTCAAAAGTCAGCTAAGCTTACGCCATGTCATCAGAGCAGGCTCCCCAAACATACGATACCCCTTTTGTTCACTTGCATACGCATTCGGACTATTCCATGCAGCGCAGCACTGCCAAGGTGAAAAAGATGTTGGATTTGGTGGCATCTTTGCAGCAACCTGCTGTGGCTTTAACCGATTATGGCAACTTGTTTGGTGCGATTGAGTTTTATTCGCAAGCCATGAGTCGAGGCATTAAACCCATCTTGGGTTGTGAATTTAATCTTTGTGAAACGATTCAAGAAAAAGTCAGCGAAGGGCCACGTCGCCCTGATTTTCCATCCATTGTCTTACTGGCGCGTAACAATGTAGGCTGGCATAACTTGATTAAATTGGTGTCGATTGCTTCTTTACAAGGCTATTATTATGAACCGCGCATCGATAAAGATTTGTTGCGTGAATACAGCGAAGGATTGATTGCTTTGTCCTCAGGTTGGGGTGGTGATATTGAGCGCGCTTTAAGAAAAGGTGATAAAGAAACTGCGCAAACACTTGCTCGTGAATACAAAGATATTTTTGAAGAAGATAGCTTCTTTCTTGAGTTGCAACGCCTCAATTACAATGGACAAGAAACATTAAACCAAGATGTGATTGCGTTGGCGCATGAAACCGATATTCCTTTGGTTGCCAGCAATAATGTTCACTTTCTCAATGAAGATGATAAGCAAGCGTTTAAGGTGTTGTCGGCATTGCGGGACAATGCAACCTTGGATGCTGATGACTTGAATGGTTTGAGCGATGCACGGCATTTGAAAACATCCGAAGAAATGAATCGTTTGTTTGAAGATGTGCCTGAAGCATTAGAAAATACAGTGGTTATTGCACAATCCTGCAATGTAGAGCTTGAGTTTTATAACTGGCAAATGCCCGATTTTCAAACGCCTGATGGTTCGGATTTGAATGAATATTTACGCACGTTATCTAAGCAAGGTTTGGATAAACGTTGGGCAGCCATCACCCAAGGCACACCCGATGCCGATAGAGCAGCCTATGATGCACGGCTTCAGTTTGAACTAGATATTATCATTCAAATGGGTTTTCCTGGTTACTTTTTGATTGTATCGGACTTTATTATTTGGGCTAAAGAGCAAGGTATCCCCGTAGGGCCAGGGCGTGGTTCTGGGGCTGGTTCGTTGGTAGCGTATGTGCTTGAAATTACTGACCTTGACCCCATCAAATATGGGCTTCTATTTGAACGTTTTTTGAATCCAGAACGTATTTCTATGCCCGACTTTGATATTGATTTTTGTCGTGACCGCAGGGCAGAAGTGATTGATTACGTTACCCACAAGTACGGTGAAGATAAAGTGGCGCAAATCATCACTTATGGTGCAATGAAAGCCAAAGCGGTGATTCGTGATGTTGGGCGAGTATTGGGCATTGATTTGGCTAAAGTGAACACCATTGCCAAGCTGATTTCATCGGATTTGGGCATTACGCTAGAAAAAGCATTGGAACTAGAGCCCAAGCTTGAAGCCATGCGTGAAGAAGACAATGAAGTGCAAGCTTTGTTTGATTTGGCACTCAAATTGGAAGGCATGAACCGTAATATTGGTAAACATGCTGCGGGTGTGATTATTGGGCGTTGGGCATTGGCAGAAACAGCACCGCTCAACCGAGACCCTAAAGGCGGGGAAGATGCGCATAAAAGCCCAGTGGTGCAATGGGATATGGGTAGTGCTGAAAAAACAGGGTTGATTAAATTCGATTTCTTGGGTTTAAAAACATTAACCGTGGTTGATCTTGCTGTGCGTTTGGTGCGGGAAACAGCTAACCCTGATTTTGATATTGCCACGATTCCTATGGATGATACGGCTAGTTTTGAGTTGATGCAAAGCGGACAAACGGCGGCGGTATTCCAGATTGAGTCCCAAGGTATGCGAGAGTTACTGACCAAACTTAAACCTGATTGCTTTGAAGATGTGATTGCACTGGTCGCACTTTATCGCCCTGGGCCTTTGGAATCGGGTATGGTGGATACCTATGTGGAATGTAAACATGGTCGCCAAGACATCCAATATACATTGCCTGAAATGGAGCCTATCCTTAAAGAAACCAATGGTGTGATTTTGTATCAAGAGCAGGTGATGAAAATTGCGCAGGTCTTGGCGGGATATTCGCTTGGGCAAGCGGATATGTTGCGTCGGGCTATGGGTAAGAAAAAACCTGAAGAAATGCAGAAGCAGCGCGAAATCTTTATGGAAGGTGCTGAAAAGAACGGTCATGACCCTGCCAAAGCTGAACAAATTTTTGATTTGATGGAAAAGTTTGCGGGGTATGGTTTTAACAAGTCACATTCTGCGGCATACGGTTTGATTTGTTACCAAACGGCTTACTTAAAAGCGCATTACCCGCAAGCATTTATGGCGGCAACATTATCATGTGATATGGGTTCAGATGAAAAGATTATGGGCTTGGTTGCAGATTGTGAACATATGGGTTTAGAAATCTTAGCACCGCATATTAATGAATCTGACTGGGAGTTTACCCCTGATGGAGACAAAGGTATTCGTTTTGGTTTGGGCGCAATTAAAGGTGTGGGAGAAGCTGCGATTCGGGCGATTGTGAAAGAGCGCAAAGCTCATGGTGCATTTGATAGCTTTGAAGACCTTATCACACGTATTCCCAAGGGATGTTTTAATAAACGTATAGGCGAAGCATTGATTAAAGCAGGGGCAATGACTGGGCTAGTGCCACATATTGCTGCAGGTTTAAAAGGTTTGGACTCTGCGCTTAATACTGCAAATCAGCGCAGAAAACAGCAAAATGATAGGCAGTCTGCATTGTTTTCTGTGGATGCTATTCGTGAAAATGAACCGGACTTGTTCCCTGATGTGCCAGCATGGGGTATGGGTGAAAACTTGCAGGCAGAACGTGAAGTTTTTGGTTTCTTTTTAACGGGGCATCCGCTGCAAGAGCATTTGGCAAACCTTGAAAACCTTGGCGATACCAATTTAAGTTTGCTTGATGAATTAGAAAATGAAGCAACTGTGGTTTTACCTGTGTATATCTCATCTGTACGTGATTACCGCACTAAAAATGGTGCAAATATGGCTTTTGTGCAGGTTGATGACTTGTATGGTTCTGCGGAGTTGATTGTGTTTGCAAAAACGTATGCACAATGTGGAGACCTGATTCAAGCTGACCAAGTCATCTTATTGGCTGCCAGAGTTGATAAAACCAAGAATGAACCTGTTTTAATCGCAGAGAAAGTTGTGCTTTTGCAAGACATATTGCCTCAGCTTATTGAGAAAATATGTATTCAGAGTAGTGCTATGCTTTGGGATGAGAAGATGATTGATGGTATCAAACAGTTTTGCAGGCTTGAGCCAAAGGAACAGGTATCAGAAAGTGAGGAAATACCACTGCAAGTGCCCTTACACTTTGCGCTTCGTCGTCCAGATGGCAGTATTGCCGAGTTGGAAACGTTATCAAACCCGTTTTTATGGCATAAACATAGCCAAAGCTGGTTAAAGGAACATATGGATACATCATCCATGAAGATTGTATGCAAGCCATGGCAAGTGAAGTTTGCAGAGAAAAGAAAAGTTTATCAGGCAGGACAGGGGTAAGAAATGGCGACATATCTGGAGTTTGAACGTCCAATTGCAGAAATGACATCCAAAATTGAGGAGTTATCACTGATGGGCGATGATGCGGATATTAATATTGCAGAAGAAGTTGAACGTTTACAGAAGAAACGTGATGATTTGGTGAAGCGGGTATATGCCAAGGCAACACGCAATGAAATTTGTCAGTTGTCTCGCCATCCTGATCGCCCAAACTTATTGGATTATGTACCCTTGATTTTTGATGATTTTCAAGAGTTGCATGGTGACCGTGCATTTGCTGATGATGCAGCCATTGTTGGTGGTGTTGCACGTTTTCGTGAACATTCGGTGATGATTGTAGGGCATCAAAAAGGTAAAACGACCAAAGAGAAGTTGCACCGTAATTTTGGCATGGCAAAACCTGAAGGTTACCGCAAAGCATTGCGTTTGTTTAAACTTGCAGAGCGTTTTGATATGCCTGTGCTCACCTTTATTGATACAGCAGGTGCTTGGCCAGGTATTGATGCTGAAGAACGTGGGCAAAGTGAAGCCATTGCGCGTAACTTACAAGAATTGGCTAAGCTTAAAGTACCCGTGATTGCTACAGTGATTGGTGAAGGTGGTTCAGGTGGTGCATTGGCAATTGGTGTGGGTGACCGACTGTATATGCAGAAGTTTTCAACCTATGCCGTAATTTCACCCGAAGGTTGTGCCGCTATTCTTTGGCGGGATAGGAAGTTTGCACCAGAAGCCGCAGAGGCTTTGAAACCAACAGCGGTAGATATGAAAAACTTAGGTTTAATTGATGCAATTATTGATGAACCTAAAGAAGGTGCACATCGTAATGTGGAGCAGGCAGCAGAAATGATGGCTGACACATTATATAAAAGCTTAAGTGAGCTCTTGAAAGTCCCTGTGCATACCTTGATTGAGCAGCGTGAACAACGTTTACGCAATTTGGGAGATTTTGGTACAAATTCATAATCAGCATCTTTTTGGCTTGTTACAGGTGCTAAAATATCTACGGGTGTTGATCGCCTTGTCTTTGCTTGTTTCCTGCCAATCTCAGGTGGAAGATGTTAAAGAAACCCGTTTATTATTAGGCACGGTGGTAACCTTTACGGTGGCTGGCGTACCCGAAGATGTTGCCTTGCAAGCCATCACGCAGGCTGTTGCAGCCATGCAAGGCGTGGAAAATCATTTTACCACCCATGGTGATGTGTTAAACACGGTAAAAACATTTAATCAAGCTGCCGCTGGTGAGGCAGTACAGTTGGATGCAGATGTTGATACATTATTGCAACAATCCATAACATATTGGCAACAAACACAGGGAGCTTTTGACCCGACCTTAGGTGATTTGAATAGGCGTTGGGGATTTTCTGGTGATGTAGCACCAACACAGGCATTGTCGAAAGCAGAAGTGAAAAAAAGTTTGGCGCGTTCTGGTGTGGACCATATACGGCGCATTGCCCCTCGAACATGGGTAAAAGATAAGGCTGGTATTCAACTTGATTTTGGTGCGATTGCGAAAGGCTTAGCAATTGATAAAGGTATCGCTAAATTGCAAGACCTAGGTATTGAGCATACCATTATTAATGCTGGCGGTGATATGCGTATTTTAGGTGACCACAACGGTCAAGCTTGGCGTATTGCTATTCGTCATCCTAGGCAGGATACAGCATTGGGTTGGTTGGATGTATCAGCAGATGTGAGCATTGTAACTTCGGGTGATTATGAGCGCTTTTTTATAAGCCAAGGTAAGCGATACCATCATATTATCAATCCTAAAACAGGTTTTCCTGCCGTGCAATCGGTGAGTGTAACCGTTCAAGCACCCACGGCAATGCAAGCTGATGCATTGAGTACAGCTTTGTTTATTTTAGGTTTTGAGAAAGGGATGGGTCTTGTAGAAAGTATGCCTGATGTTGAGGCTATATGGGTGGACTCAAATATGCAGGTTCATATGAGTTCGGGTATGAAATCTCAATTTCATCTGATGCAAATGAATAGAAAATAAGTAAAAAACTTGCAGCTTCATAAATATTCAACGATAATGGCGTAATGATGGATTCAGAAACGACAAATCATGAGGATTTTCAAGGGAATGCGTTTCCTGATTTGCGTATTTTATACCCTGATGAGTTGCATCTTCTATTTGACTCTGCTGAACTGGTTAGCTTTAAAGCCAATGAACCTGTGATTGAAGAAGGGCAGAATGGTGAGTCTTTATATCTTGTGAAATCAGGTCAGCTACTGGTGAACAAACGTCATGATGATAATGTGTACGAAGTTGGTTCAATTACACCAGGTGATATGTTTGGTGAAGCATCGGTGTTGTATCAAGGCACGGCAGGTGCAGAAGTAAGAGCTATTGATGATTGTGAGTTGTATGTTGTTCCTGCAGAAACTGTACATATGTTGTTTGATAGCAACGAGCGTTTTCTTAGGGCGACTACGCAGCTTGCAGAGCGACGTGCTGCTGCTAGTGCTTTAGCGGTCAACCCTGTTTTTTCTACCTTACCTATGGCTGCTCGCGAAGTTGCATTATACAATGCCAAATATGTCAGCGTAAAAGAAGGCGAGGTTATCATTCATGAAGGTGATGAAGCTTCTTTTATGTTTTTAATTCTAGCGGGAAGGGTTGAGATTAGTCTTCAACACCCTAGTGAGCTTGATGAGAAAATTATTGTTACGGAGCGTGGTTCAGGTGATGAACTGGGTGAAATTGCGGTGATTACGGGGGAGCCCCATGGTGCAACAGTAAAGGCGTTAGAACCTGTGCGTGTATTGGCATTGCGTAACGCTTGTGTTGAGGCTTGGAGTGGGCGTTACTCTGATTTTGGTTATGCGCTTTATGGGCAAGTTTATCAAAAATTGAAGGAAAATAGAGCTATACTTAGAGCGGTTCTGGATGATAAAGAAGCAAGAGACCTAACGATTAATACTATCCCATCTTTAGAAGAGTATAAGCTTAAGCATCATCTTTAGCTTGAAGGCTTGCCAACTCATCTCGGTATTTCGCCGCATCCTCAAATCTTAAATCAGCAGCAGCTTCAGTCATTAAACGTTCAAGTTCATTGATGCGCATATTTTTTTCGTAAGGGGTTAGTGGGGCAGGCTCTGCTATCTCTGGGATATGGGCATAATCCAAATTGTAAACCGAACCAAGAATATCTTGGATTTCTTTTTTAATGGTCAATGGTGTGATGCCGTGTTCCGCATTGTAAGCCAATTGTTTTTTACGACGACGACTGGTTTCATCCATGGCTTGTTGCATAGACTTTGTGATTTTGTCGGCATATAAAATAACCTTGCCTTCAGCATTACGTGCAGCACGACCAATGGTTTGGATCAGGGAGCGTGTTGAGCGCAAAAAGCCCTCTTTATCCGCATCAAAAATACTGACAAGGCTCACTTCAGGTAAATCCAAACCTTCACGAAGCAAGTTGATGCCCACCAAAATATCAAACTCACCCAAACGTAAATCGCGCAAGATTTCCATGCGTTCAACGGTATTGATGTCAGAGTGTAAGTAACGCACTTTTAAGCCTACATCCGTTAAATACTCAGTTAAATCTTCCGCCATACGTTTGGTTAAGCATGTAGCAAGCACGCGATCTCCTTTGGCTATCACTTCATTGGCTGCACCAATAAAATCTTCAACTTGTGTGCTTGCTGGTCGAACTTCAATTTCAGGGTCAACAAGCCCTGTAGGGCGGATAATTTGTTCAACAAATACCCCGCCTGTTTTCTCTAATTCATAATTGCCTGGTGTAGCTGAAACATGAATCATTTGTGGTGCAATAGCCTCAAACTCATGGAATTGTAAGGGTCTATTGTCCAATGCTGAGGGTAGTCTAAAACCAAAGTCAACCAAGGTTTGTTTGCGTGCTCTATCACCTTTAAACATGCCGCCAATTTGTGGTACGGTGACATGAGATTCATCCAACATCACCACGGCATTGTTGGGTAAATAATCCAATAATGTAGGTGGTGCCTCTCCTGCTTTGCGCCCTGATAAATGCCGTGAGTAATTTTCCATACCTGTGCAATGCCCAATTTCTTGAATCATTTCGAGGTCAAAAATGGTTCGTTGCTCTAAACGTTGCGCTTCAACCAATTTGTTTTGTTCATGTAGTTCTGCCAAACGTTCGGATAATTCTATTTTGATATTTTCCATAGCATTGAGTAAGGTAGAGCGAGGGGTAACAAAGTGAGATTTGGGGAACACTGTATATTTATGTAAAGATTCTATACGTTGCCCAGTAAGTGGATTAAAGCGGGAAATAGCATCTACTTCATCACCAAAAAATTCTACACGAATGGCAGAATCTTCTGCATCGGCTGGGTAAATTTCAAGCACATCACCACGCAAACGAAATGTGCCCCTATGAAAATCCATATCATTTCGGGTGTATTGTAATTCCACGAGTTTATTCACGGCAGCGCGTTGGTCTTGTTCTCGACCTACTTCAAAATATTGCAACATATTGGCATATGCTTCAGGACTACCAAGACCATAAATACAGGATACTGAAGCAATAATAATTACATCTTCACGCTCCAATAAAGCACGGGTGGCAGCATGACGCATTCTATCAATATGTTCATTAATGGAAGAGTCTTTTTCAATAAATGTATCAGAAGCAGGCACATAGGCTTCAGGTTGATAATAATCGTAATAAGATACAAAGTATTCTACGGCGTTTTCAGGGAAAAACTGTTTAAATTCGCCATAGAGTTGGGCAGCCAGTGTTTTGTTGGGGGCAAGAATAAGTGTTGGTTTTTGTGAGCGTTCAATCACACATGCCATGGTATAGGTTTTACCTGAACCAGTGACCCCAAGTAAGACTTGGTGAGGCTCATCACTTTCAAGCCCACGCACGAGCGTATCAATCGCGGCAGGTTGATCGCCTTGGGGTGTAAAATTACCTGCGAGTTTAAATTTCATGGGCGAAGCTTAAACCAATAGGAAATGTTTGCATCCTAGATGATGGTGCATAGGTTTCCTTTTTTGGAAAAATGGGTGTTTAAAGGAGTAAGCATGTTGAAGCATAATGTGATTGGTGCTTGTTGTGGGTTGATGTTATTGGTTGCACAAGTTGGTTATGCTGATGCAGCAGTAGAGCCAGAGCTCTCAGGAAGTGTAAACTTTGGTAGTAACCTTAGCTCGGGTAATACCAATACGGATAGCTTTGATGGTAACTTAGACTTATCTTATTTGTACCAAGACTGGGCTTCTACATTTACTTTTAAAGCCTCACAAACAAAAGAAAATGGGGTGCTAACCTCTGACTATTATGAGGCTTATTTGCGTGGTAGTTATGATATGATTTACCATATATACACTGTGATTCAGTTGGGTTATCGGCAAGATGAGTTTAGTGGTATTTATAGTGAGAAATCGTATGTTTTAGCATTGGGTTATCATGCTTTCACAGATATGCCTGATTTTTCGGTGGATATAGAGCTTGGTTATGGGCAGCGTGTTACAGATAAAGTAAATAGCTTTAAGATTGATCATGATAATGGTGCACATGCAGCCTTGATGGGCGAATATGTTTTTGATGGTGATAATAAAGTGAATGTGAAAGTTTCAGGTGAATTTGGCAATGATGATGATTTCTTGTTGCGTGAAATCACTTGGGTTCATCAACTCTTTCACGGTCTTACTGTTGATTTCAGCCATGAAGAACGAACCATTACAAAACCACCAGTGGGCAAGGTGCCTACTGATACCAAAACTTCGGTGTTATTAGGCTATAGTTTTTAAATCCAAGTAAGATGAACAATAGGCTTTAGGAAATGTGGAGTGCATAGCGTTTGTCCAGAGTTCATCGCATTTGTTTAGCGATGTGTTTTGAAGCTTGGAACAATTGAATCTTAGGGTATAGTGCAGCCTATGACTGAATTTGCTGTAATATTATTGTCCGCAGTATTGGTAAACAATTATGTGCTGACCAAATTTCTAGGTATTTGTCCATTTTTGGGTGTTTCAGGAAAACTTGAAACGGCGATTGGTATGTCTTTTGCCGTGATGTTTGTCATGACTTTGGCTTCTACCATGTCGTGGTTGATTCAGCAGTGGATTTTAATTCCCTTAGATATTTTATATCTGCAAACTGTGTTTTTCATTCTTATTATTGCTGCTTTGGTACAATTCGTGGAAATGGTAATGCATAAAACAAGCCCTGTGTTGCATCAAGGCTTGGGTATCTTTTTACCTTTGATTACCACCAATTGTGCAGTATTGGGTGTTGCTATTTTAAACGTGCAACAAGATTATTCATTCTTTGCTTCTGTGTTGTATGGGTTTGGTGCAGCGCTTGGTTTTGCTCTGGTTTTGGTTCTTTTTTCAGGTTTACGTGAGCGTATTGAAGCGGCACCTATCCCCGAAGTATTTAAAGGCTCACCCATTGCGTTGATTACTGCGGGTATGATGGCTTTGGCCTTTATGGGTTTTTCAGGTTTGGTTAAAGTTTAAACCATGCATATTTTGTATGCGATTCTTATTTTCTCAGGGCTTGCTCTGATGATTGGTGTGATACTAGCCTTAGCATCGCGTTACTTTCATGTGGATGGCGACCCTTTGGCAGATAATATTGATGCCTTGTTGCCACAAACACAGTGTGGTCAGTGTGGTTACCCTGGTTGTCGCCCTTATGCCAATGCAGTTGCTTCAGAAGAAGCCGAAGTGAATCAATGTGTGCCAGGTGGTGAGCGCACCATGCAAGAAATCGCTGATATTATGGGCGTGGAACCCAAAGAAATCGAAAAAGAAGAAACTGCTCCCATGGTTGCGTATATTCGAGAAGATGAGTGCATTGGTTGTACGCTTTGTATCAAAGCTTGCCCTGTAGATTGTATTATTGGGGCACCCAAACAATACCATAC
The DNA here is from genome assembly GCA_027059605.1 of Ghiorsea sp. GTDB lineage: Bacteria > Pseudomonadota > Zetaproteobacteria > Mariprofundales > Mariprofundaceae > Ghiorsea. Next base: position 11,608 of record JALSZC010000127.1, read on the forward strand.
AATTATTGCAGATCAGTGTACGGGGTGTGCATTATGCTTGGAGCCATGCCCTGTGGACTGTATTGATATGGTAGAAGTACCAGAGCCTTTAGAATATTGGTCTTGGCCTGTGCCAGGTACATTGCGTGCACAAGTGGCAGAACAACGCAGAGCAACGCACCAAGAGACCAAGCAAGAGGAAGAACATGTCTAAGTTGCTTGATATGCTTAAAGGTTTAGGCGAACAATTACACCTTAAACCACAACATAGCTTTATAGGTGGCGTTCACCCAAAAGAACTGAAGAAAACAGCAGGGTTGCCAAGTATGACTTGCCCACTACCCAAGCAGATTATTTTGCCTATGAAACAGCATATTGGTGAAGCTTGTGAACCCTTGGTCAAGGTAGGTGATTGCGTGTTGCGTGGGCAGCAAATTGC
>JALSZC010000128.1 GCA_027059605.1 Ghiorsea sp.
ATAGCCCCAAAAGTGTAATCATAGGTAAAAGCGCATTTTTTAGTGCTAGACGGTAGTGAATAGCTGTTTCCGAAACACCCATGGCGCGGGCGGTGGTAATATATTCGCTGCGAATCACATCCAACATGCCTGTACGCATAAAGCGAGACATGCCCGCAAGCCCACCGATAGCGGAGACAAACACAGGCAAAATAAGGTGCTTTAAGAGGTCGAGCTGTTGTTCTAGCCAACCCATTTGTTGCCAGTCGTAGTCATGTATGCCTGAGATGGGTAGCAGTTGCATGTTTACACCCAATGCCATCATGAGCAAAAGCCCCAGCCAAAAGGAGGGGATGGCAAAGGCTAGGAAGACAAACACGGTTAAACTGCGGTCCAACCATGAATCTTTGCGTACAGCAGAGACTACGCCAATAGGTACGGCAACAATAAGAATCAATGCCATGGCAAGTATGTTAATCCAAAGGGTGACGGGTAAACGCTCAGTGATTTTATCCAGTACAGGACGACCATCCGCAGAAAAGGAGTTACCAAAATCAAAGGTAGCAAGCCTGCTTAACCAATCAAAATACTGAATATATAAGGGTTTATCCAACCCATAAAACGAGCGTAGGCGCTCAATATCTTGGGCGGATACTTTGGGGTCAAAAGCTTGACCAACCACGGATGGTTCACCCGGAGCAAGGTGCATCATGCCAAAGGAGATGATGGTAATGCCCAGAAGCAGGGGAATCATGCCCATCAGACGTTTGAGTGCGTAAGCTTTCATGGCTGCAAGCGTAAGGGGGGATGGGGGGTTATGCAATGTGCTAATAGTTTTTGTCATTTCGACTGAAGCGCAGCGGGGTGGAGAAATCTAAGAGGTGCTTCGACTACGCTCAGCATGACATTTATCTTTATTTTCTTTGTCATCAAAGAAACGAAGCATAAATCCGCAGGATAGCGGGTTTGCGCACTTTAGTGCGGAGCCTGCACTGAGAGGCATGGATGCCTCGAATCAAAGAAAATGCCCTAAATAGCTGCGTGTTTCCTCATTAAAGGCTGGAAGTCGGGCGCAAAACAAAGCATGTGTTTTGCTTTATTCCCCTTCTTCCACCCTTTGCTTCGGCACAGCTATAGCAGGGGAAACCTCGTCATTCCCGCATAGGCGGGAATCCACTTTATTTATTCCTTCGTGTGTTTCGTGGTTCATTGATGTTCCTCTGTATTCTTTGCGGTTTAATGCTTTTACTATAAAAGTGAATTGATGCAATATTTTTATATTTTTATAAGCTACGGCTTATGTTGAAATCTTATGTATCTGAAAGCTGTGAACATGTAGCAAATTTACAGCTTTATTTGTCACAAACCTCGCATGATGAAGCCTATGCCAAGGTGGCAGCAGCGATTGAAGGTGCAAGGCTTGAAGTAACCTCTGCGGTTGAAGTGAATGGAGGTTGGAAGCTTGGCATTTATGGGCAAGGCTCAAGTGGTAAGTTTTTAAGCAAGCAATTTCGCAAACTATCTGAAGAAATAGGTATTGATATTGCCTTTGTTGAAGCCAATCCCGTACCAAGCTTAGAAGCACCTGGTATTTTGTTTATGGATATGGATAGCACATTGATTCAGTGCGAATGTATTGATGAAATTGCAGATTTCTTAGGTATCAAAAAAGATATTGCAGCTATTACACAGCAGGCCATGGAAGGTAAGTTGGACTTCTCGGAATCCTTGATTGCTAGGGTGAAGCTATTGGCAGGTTTGGATGAATCAGTGTTAAAACGTGTGTATGACGAACGTATCCGTTTGACCAAGGGTGCTGAAAACTTAATTAAAGCGGCTCATGAAGCGGGTTGGAAGGTTGGTTTGGTATCGGGTGGGTTCACTTATTTCACGGCTTTGTTACAAGAGCGTTTGGGCTTAGATTTCGTGGCAGCCAATACTTTAGAAATTGTAGATGGTAAACTTACGGGGCGTGTGCTTGGTGATATTGTTGATGCCCAAGTAAAAAAAGAACTTTTAAAGCAACAAAGCGAAGCATGGGGCATTGATTTGGCGGCATCGGTAGCGTTGGGTGATGGGGCGAATGATTTGCCTATGTTAGAGACTGCTGGTGTGGGTATTGCCTTTCATGCTAAACCCAAAGTGCGTGAGCTTGCGCCGTATGCATTAAGTGATGGTGGTTTAGACCAAGCTTTACATTTACTTACCCCTTATGTTTCAGATAACCCATAGAGAGTGAAAAGATATGACGATTAGGCGAATATTGATTTATCCTGAAGACTGTTTAAAGCAGGTAGCAAAGCCTGTGAAAGTTTTTGATGACCCAGCTTTGCACGAGTTGGTGCAGGATATGTTGGATACCATGTATGATGCACCAGGTGTAGGGCTTGCGGCACCGCAAGTTGGTGTGTCGTTGCGTGTGGCGGTTACTGATGTGGACTGGCGCAGTGAAGAAGCCGAAGGGAAGCGCAATCATAAAGTATGGATTAATCCTGAATTTCTTTGGAAAAGTGAAGAAACGGATGTGAATGAAGAAGGTTGTTTATCCCTTCCTGAAATTTATGGTGATGTGGAACGCCCGAATGCTGTACGCCTGCGTTGGTATGATTTGAATGGCAAAAAACACGAAGAAGATTTCACAGGTTTTCAAGCTGTGGCATTGCAACATGAGTTTGACCATTTGGATGGCAAGGTATTTATTGATTACTTTTCGCCGCTTAAACGTAAAATGATTATCAAGAAGTTGAAGAAGAAGTACCTATCATGATTAAAGTGGTATTTGCAGGTACACCTGCATTTTCTGTGGGCTGTCTTGATGCTTTGATGGCTGCTGATGAAGTAGATGTGGTAGGTGTGGTATCTCAACCTGACCGTAAATCGGGTCGTGGCATGAAGCTTACCCCATCACCTGTGAAGAAAGCAGCCTTGGCAGCAGGTATTGATGTGATTACCCCTGAAAAACTACGGGATAATGATGAAGCCTTGCAATGGTTAAAAGAAAAAGACTGTGATGTGTTGGTGGTGGTGGCATTTGGCATGATTTTACCTGTGTCATGGCTAAAAACACCTAAAGTTGCGCCGATTAATGTACATGCATCCTTGCTGCCACGTTGGCGAGGGGCTGCGCCCATTGAACGCGCCTTGCTGGCTGGTGATAGTGAGACGGGTGTATGCATTATGCAGATGGAAGAAGGCTTGGATACAGGTGGTATATACCTTGAAAAACGTATCCCCATTACGCCTGAAAGCACAGGGCATGCTTTATGGTCAGAACTAGAAATTTTGGGTGCGCAAGCTTTGATAGAAAGCTTGCCTAAAATTGTTTCAGGTGAGCTACAAGCTAAACCCCAAGATGAAGATGGGGTGACTTATGCTAAGAAAATCACCAATGATGAGCGGGTGGTTGATTGGGCTTTAGATGCTGAATATATCGAGCGTTTAGTACGTTGTTTTACACCTAAACCAGGGGTACGCACATCCTATCAAGGTAAGATGCTTAAAATCATTGCGGGTGAAGTTCTTAGTGGTTCAAAACAACAATCAGCAGGTGTTGTGGTTGATGTTAAACAAGGTTTGGATGTAAGCTGTGGAAATGGTCAAGTCTATCGCATCACACAAATTCAACCTGAAGGTAAAAAAGCCATGAATGCGGCTGATTATTTGCGCGGCACTCAAATAAAAATTGGGGAAGTGCTGGCTTGAAAAAAATTGGTATTGTGCTTACTGTTGAAAAGGGTGATGTGATTATTCGTGCGCAACGCGACTCATCATGTGGTTCATGTGCAGGTAAAGCAGCCTGCGGAACATTGGGTTCTTGGAATCTTAAAGAAAAGAATAAAGATGACTTTGATATTCGTTTGCCCAATACTTTAAATGCCAAAGAAGGCGATATTGTGACGGTAGAAGTACCCGATCAATTGATTTTAACAGCAAGTATGATGTTTTATGGTTATCCTGTATTGGCATTTTTGATTGTTGGTGCATTTGCTTTTCAGCTTGCCGAAAGCTTAGAATTATCTGGTGACTTGTTTTCAGCTATTGGTGGTTTGCTTGGTGCAGGTATAACATGGCTATGGTTAATGAAGCGATCTGAGTGTTTTGAAATGCCAAAAATGGTTGAAATTCAAAAGTAAGAACCCAATATACAAAAAGATTGCCCCCGATTTCATAAAAGATTCATGTTGCGCTTTCAATGTTTTGCGTGCTTGAACTCATGACGATAGGAATAAGGAGATAGACCTTGAAACAGATGATGAAACCTTTATTGATTGCAATGCTGATGCTGGTGTTGCCACATTTAAGTTATGCAATGCCAGATAGTTTTGCAGATTTGGCAGCAGAACAAAAAACTTCGGTGGTGAATATTAGTACCACGCAATATGCCAAAGCACCACAGTTGCAAATGCCATTTGGTCATATGCCAGGCTCGCCATTTGATGACTTTTTTCGCGGCTTTTTGGATCAAATGCCTAAACAAGAGCGTCATGCCTTAGGTACAGGTTTTATTCTTTCTAAAAAGGGTTATATTGTTACGAACAACCATGTGGTTAAAGATGCAGATGAAATTGTAGTGACTTTAAGTAATGGTCAGGAGCAAGAGGCTGAGTTGATTGGTACTGACCCAAAATTAGATTTGGCGTTATTAAAAATTAAGGGCAATGGGTTAAGAGCCGTAAAACTTGGTGATTCCGATAAATTGCGTGTGGGTGATTGGGTAGTTGCTATTGGTAATCCTTTTGGTTTAGAACAAACTGTGACAGCAGGTATTGTATCGGCAAAAGGTAGGGTGATTGGTTCAGGGCCTTATGATGATTTTATTCAAACTGATGCCGCGATTAACCCTGGCAACTCAGGTGGTCCATTGTTTAATGTTGATGGTGAGCTTGTGGGTATCAATACAGCTATTTATTCACAAAGCGGTGGGAATAACGGTATTGGTTTTGCCATTCCGATTAATTTAGCAAAATCAGTATTTAAAGACTTGCGTGAAAATGGGCATGTGCAGCGGGCAAGGTTGGGTGTGCGTATTCAAGATGTAGATAAAGCAACCATGAAAGCATTGAATCTGCCTAACCGACAAGGTGCTTTGGTGCCTCAGGTTGAAGCAGGCTCTGCGGCTGATAAAGCTGGTATTCAGGCTGGTGATGTGATTGTAGCAGTGGATGGCCAAGTGATTCATAAGGCACATGATTTACCAATTAAAATTGCACGTCATCAACCGGGTGATAGGGTGTTGGTGGAAGTGATTCGTAACGGTAAACGTAAAACAATTCCTGTGATTGTGGAAGAGATGCCTGATGATATGGCAGCACAAAAACAGCAGCAGAAAACATCGCTTGCTAAACATGGTATTTTGGTGCAACCCTTGACCAAAGCTTTGGCAGAACAACTGCGTACACGAAGTGATAAAGGGGTTGTTGTGAAGCAAGTTTTGCAAGGTTCGCCTGCAGCCCGAGCTGGTATACAACGTAATGATGTAATTTTACGTATCGATGGGCATGTAATTGATAGTGTTCGTACTTTTGAGAAGTATGCTAAAAATCTTAGCAAAGGGCATGCGTTACGTGTGCTTCTTGATAGGCGTGGAGACCAAGTTTTTGTGATTGTTGTGCCACCCAAGGCGAAATAATTTATTTTATCACAAATTGTGACATGAAAGAGCTGTTTCTTCTGTGATGATGTGTGTGGATAAAGATAGAATATTTTTAGGAAAGTACGGGCGGAGTGTCCGTACTTTTCATTCGTAGCTTTGAAGATGAGCGTCCTTGTTGAGGACAGTGAGATTGTAGTATTAAGAAAGGCAAAAGAGGGAAATGATGAATAAAAGACTTATGGCTGCATTGGCATTGGTAGTGGTGATTGGCGTTGTAATCGTAGCATTGATGCCCGAAGCGGTAAAACCTGTGCGGGTTGGTGATTTGGCTAAGCCAATAAGCTTGCCAGATTTACAAGGCAAACTACAAGGTTTACCAAAGGGCAAGGTAGTGTTGTTAAACTTTTGGGCGACATGGTGCCCTCCTTGCCGTAAAGAAGTACCTTCTATGGTGAAGTTATACAATCAATTAAAAGATAAAGATTTTGAAATTGTTGCAGTTTCAGTAGATAGAAGTCGGGATGATGTGGTGAAGTTTGTCAAAGAGCAAAACATGAATTTTACCGTGTTACACGATGTGGACTCCACAACAGCGCAAGGATATGGTGTATTTCGTTATCCAGAGACTTTTATTATTGATAGAAACGGTAAGATTAGACAGCATTTGAATGGTGCCGTGGAGTGGATGGAACCAGAGTTTACGGATTATATTGAGAAATTATTGGCGGAACCTATTACCAAGTGAATGTAGATAGCATTCAACAGCGTATCCATGAACTTAGGGGTACTTTAAAAGGACATAATTACAAATATTATGTATTAGATGCTCCTGAAATTACAGATGCAGAATATGATCAATTGCTCAGGGAACTGGCCGATTTAGAGCACCAGCTTGGCAAGCCTGTACCTGATGATTCACCCACACAGACCGTAGGCTTTAAACCTGACACCGCATTCCAAAGCCGTAAACATGCAGTTCCCATGCTATCACTAGCCAATGCATTCTCTGATGAAGAAATCAGCGATTTTGTGCGCAGGCATCAAGATATTTTGGCAGATGATGAGCCACTTATTTATATTGCAGAACCTAAAGTTGATGGTTTAGCTATTAATATTTACTACGAATTTGGGCAAATGGTCTATGCTGCCACGCGAGGTGATGGAATTACAGGCGAGGATGTGACCGATAATATCCGCTCGGTGGCAGGTGTTCCTTGGTCGCTCTCTGGCGATGTACCTGATAAGTTTGAAGTGCGTGGTGAAGTGTATATGTCCAAAGCTTCTTTTCAGGCTCTTAACCAAAAACAGCAAGAAGCTGGTGAAAAGCCTTTTGCCAATCCAAGAAATGCAGCAGCAGGCTCTTTGCGACAATTGGATGCTTCGATTACAGCTAGCCGAAAACTATCCTTTTTTGCTTATGCTACAGGATTGGGTGGAGATGCATTTGCCTCCAGTCAAAATGAGTTGCTGCAAAAATTAGGGCAACAAGGTTTTGCAATCCAAGAAACAGCATTACTAGAAGATGAGCAAGCGATGTTTAAATATTACCAAACTTGGATGAAAAAACGCCCTGGCTTGGATTATGAGATTGATGGCATGGTGTTTAAGGTTAATGATTTTAAGCAGCAAAAACTATTAGGTGCAGTGGCGCGTTCACCACGTTGGGCGATTGCTTATAAATTTCCTGCTGAAGAAGTGGAAACCACTGTGCAAGCTATTACATGGCAGGTGGGTCGTACAGGCGTGATTACACCTGTGGCCAATATGAAACCAGTGAATGTGGCAGGTGTGATGGTGTCACGCGCCACTTTGCACAACATTCAGGAGCTGGCACGAAAAGATGTGCGTGTTGGAGATAGGGTGGTGATTCGCCGTGCAGGTGATGTGATTCCTGAAGTGGTCAAAAGTTTGTCTGTGGGTGAAGAGCATAGGGCAGCCCCTACGCCTGTTCCAACGCATTGCCCAGTATGCGGTGCTGCAGTGGAGCAGGAAGAAGGTGAAGTGGCGATTCGTTGTACAGGTGGCCTTTCGTGTTCTGCACAACTTAAAGAGCGGGTTAAACATTTTGTATCGCGTGATGGTTTTGATATTGAAGGCTTTGGCAGCAAGCTTGCCGAAGCTTTGGTGGATAAAGGTTTAATCAGTGATATTGCTGATGTATTTAACCTCAATTATCAAGTGTTATCTACTTGGGAAGGTATGGGGGAGAAGAAAATATCTAATCTTCAACAGGCTATAGAGAGCAGAAAACATATTGCTTTATCGCGTTTTATTTATGCGCTGGGGATTCGTCACGTGGGGCAGGCTACAGCAACGTCTTTAGCGCAACACTTTCAAACGTTGTACGCGTTGCAACATGCCAGAGAAGAAGATTTAATTGAAATTAATGATGTGGGCAAAGAAGTAGCAACCTCATTAATTCACTTCTTTGCAGAGGAGCACAACCAGCAAGTATTAGAGAAAATGTTTGAATATGGTGTGCAGGTGCAGGTAGAGGAAGTCGTTGAAATAGACAGTAGCCACCCTTTGGCTGGGAAAACAGTAGTGATTACAGGTTCATTTGCTAATATTAAGCGTAATCAAGCTAAAATCTTATTGCAGCAGTTGGGTGCTAAAGTGGCAAGTGCAGTGTCCAAGAATACAGATATTTTGATTGCAGGTGAAAAAGCAGGTTCAAAATTAAAGAAAGCAGAAGAGCTGGGTGTGTTAGTTGTGGATGAAGCACAGCTTTTACTGTGGCTGGAGTCATAACTTAAAAGGTAAGTAATAAAAAAGGCTTCCGAAGAAGCCTTATGAATATAATCAGTGGTTTGTATTAAGCCTTGATTGTTTTGATTCTAGCATTCAAACGAGATACGCTACGTGACGCAGTTTTAGCGTGTAGAACACCTTTGCGACCAGCACGTGCTAACAATGACGTTGCTTTAACCATAGCTTCATTGGCTGATTGTTGGTCGCCAGCTTCAATTGCTTGGTGTACGCGTTTAATTGCTGTACGCATAGTAGATTTTTGAGCGCGGTTTTTATCGCGTTTTTTGATGTCTTGACGGGCGCGTTTTAAAGCTGAAACATGATTAGCCAATTTGTAGTTCTCCTGAGTGCTAATGAAAGCAATACTTATATATAGTTCAAGTCTAAATTTTCGCGAAATATACTTCGCAGTATCTTAGTGTCAATAGTGGAATGTGTGGTTTCATGTAATTTTAATAATTGCTGGACGAGCTTGTTTGTTGCGGTTATAAATCCGCCCCATGAAAAAAGTAATTATAGCACCCTCAATTTTATCGGCAGATTTTGCCAACCTAGAAAAAGAAATTAAAGCCATCGATGAAGGTGGTTGTGATTGGGTTCACGTTGATGTCATGGATGGTACATTTGTGCCACCTATCACCATTGGCGATAATATCGTGAAAGCCATTCGTCCACATACTAAAAAAGTCTTGGATGTTCACCTAATGGTTGAGCATCCAGAAACACAGGTTGAAGCTTTCGCTAAAGCTGGAGCGGATATGATTACCGTGCATCAAGAGGTATGTGTGCACTTAGAGCGTACGTTACAACTGATTCGATCTTTAGGTTGTAAGGCTGGTGTTGCGCTTTGTCCTTCAACGCCAGTTTCAACAATAAAAAATGTATTACATTGCACGGATTTGATTTTATTGATGAGTGTAAACCCTGGTTATGGCGGGCAGTCATACATTCATGCGGTTACAGATAAAATTAAAGAAGCGCGTGCGATGTTGGACGCTGCTGGTTCAAGTGCCTTTTTGCATGTGGATGGTGGTGTGAGTCCGAAAACGATTGAAGAAGTTTCTGGCGCAGGTGCAGACTGCTTTGTAGCAGGTTCGGCGGTGTATAATACGCCAGATTATGCAGCAGCGATTGCTGAGCTTAGAGGCATAGCGTCCCAAGTATAAATTAACATATATTAATATTTTATCATGTAAAAAAAGCTTGTTTTATAAGCCTTTTTTATTTTTTGGTAGAGATATATGAATACAGATTAAAAGTAAGGTTATTTTTTTCTTGCCTAATCTGTTTGGTTTTGTAACTTGCGCACACATGATTTTGGTGACTATGTTACATTGGTTTTATTGGTTGACTGGTCAAGTTTATTTTTGCTGTTTTTTGAATAGGGGAGAGTTTATTATATGTTTCACTTGAAGAAAAAAGATATGGGGCGTTTTGCTATTATGTTGTTGGCATTGCCTTTAATGATGTTGTTTGCTGCAGAGGCTTATGCTGATGATGTAAGCAATGCGCCGCAACCATTTGAGTTTCCGCATGCTAGACATGCTGGAAAATTTAAAATTAATTGTATGTACTGTCATAGTGGGGCGCGTCGTAGTAAGGTGGCGGGTATTCCTCCTGTGGCAAAATGTATTGGTTGTCACTCTAACCTTCCTTCAGTGCGTGAAACGCCTCGTATTAAGAGGCTCTTCTCATATTGGGAAAAGAAAGAGCCTATCCCTTGGTTGAAGGTTCATGATTTGCCTGATTTTGTTGAGTTTAATCATAAACGTCATGTGCAGCGTTTTATCTTTAAGGATGGTCGCTCTACACAACAAACATGTGGTATGTGTCACGGTGATGTAAAAACATTTTCTGTAGGTCGTAAAGTTAAGCCGCTAACTATGGGTTGGTGCTTAAGTTGTCATGAACAATTCCAAGGTGAGTCTGATATTGGTTTGCCTATGCCTGCAAAACGTTGGATGATTCCAGTTGCAGCAACAGACAAGCCTATTTTAGATGTTAAACATCCGCAGCCAGCAGTGCTTGACCCTGAGCACCCAGTCACGATGAAGGCATCAGATATTAAGATTATGACTGAAAAACTGCCTAAATCTTTGAAAGAGAAGTTTGCCCGTGCGCCACATGATTGTTGGCAATGTCACAAGTAAGCTGTCTGGTATTTAAGGAGATTTGAGATGAGTCAAAAGAATATGAATGATGAGTTAAGTCGCCGGGCGTTTTTGAAGGCAATGGGGCTTACCAGTGCTGGCAGTGCATTGCTTTTAACAGGCTGTGGCGATACAGATATTGTTAATCAAGTTTCAATTGAAGTTCGCAAAGAGCTTGTTTTGCCAGCCGTTGATCCTGAGGACTTCGTGCGCCCAGGTCGTGAAGTGCATTATGCATCCACATGTCGTCAATGTCCTGCAAACTGTAATATTCATGCGAAAACACGAGAAGGTCGCGTCATCAAGATTGAAGGTAATCCAACGTCATCAACTAATTTAGGAAAGTTGTGTGCAATGGGTCAGGCAGGGTTACAAAGTCATTATAATCCAGACCGTATTAGGAAACCCATGATTCGTAAAGGTGGCAAGTTGGTTGAAACAACTTGGGCTGAAGCTGAAACCTTGTTGAAGAAACACTTGGGTAAGAAAAATTCAAAACTTGCATGGTTAAGCGGTGCTACAAGTGGTCATCAGGCTGTGATTACTAAAGCTTATATGGATGCAGCAGGCTCTAAGAATAGTTTTGTATTTGATACTTTGCCACCAGCGGTTGGTCTTGCTGCGAATGAAAAAGTGTTGGGTCATGCTATGCCTAAGTATGACTTTGATAAAGCAAAATTGATTGTTTCTTTTGGTGCCGACTTCTTGGGTACTTGGGTTTCACCAGTGCAGTTTGGTACACAGTATGGTCAATTCAGAAATGCACCACGTGGTACATTGGTTCAAATTGAACCTAAGATGACTTTAACGGGCTCAAATGCAGACCGTTGGATTGCAATCAAACCAGGTACTGAAGGTCATTTGGCACTAGCATTGGCATCTTTGATTGCTGATGACGCAAACTTTAAAGGTAAAGTTCCTGCTAAATTGGATATTGATGTTAAAGAAGCTTCTGCTGTAACTGGTGTGTCTATTGAGCGTATGCATAAGTTGCGCGACATGTTAATCTCACATAGCCCAAGTTTAGTGCTATCTGGTAATAGTGCAGAAGGTTTTGCGCATGGTACAGAAACAGCAAATGCAATTCACTTGTTGAATGTGATGCTAGGTAATATAGGTAAAACGATTTTACCACGTGCAAAACCTACATTCCCTGAGTTGCAGCCACAACTTGGTGGTTGGGCTGATTTGAAAGCGTTTATTGACGGTTTGGCAGATGGTAGTTTTGATACAGCGGTGGTTTATGGATCTAATCCATTATTCCAAGCTCCAGGTTTTATGAAAGCTGAGGAGGCTTTTGCAAAGGCGAAGATGCGCATTGCATTCTCTGCATACCCTGATGAAACAACCATGGCTTGTGATTTGGTTCTTCCAGTGCATACATATTTAGAAGAATGGAATACGTCTATGCCTGCATATGCAGCTGAAGATGGTCATTTGAATATTCAGCAGCCTGTAATGAATCCTGTGTTTGGTAAAGGCTCTACTTATGCTTATGGTGATATTATGCTTAGTCTTGTAAGTGAGTTGGATACAACTTTTAAAAACTGGGATAATTATGGTGCTTATATTCGAGATTCTTTGGCAACTATGAAGACAGCTTTGGTTAATCCGCCTAAAGCAACAACTACTGGTCAAACCGATGAAGAAGGTTTTCAACAAGGGGTTCTGGCTTCTGGCTTTGTAACCATTAAAGAAGCTGCAGCTTCTCCTATTAAAGCTAAAGTGCCTGCGGTGCGTTTGCCAAAACTGTCTGAAGACGATGGTAAGTATGCTTACCACCTTATTCCATCGGCACGTATGGGCTTGTATGATGGTCGTCATGCAAATAGTCCTTGGTTACAAGAGCTTCCTGATCAATTAACTTCTGTTATGTGGGACTCATGGGTTGAAATTCATCCAAATACAGCGAAGAAATTAGGCTTAATTACAGGTGATAAAGTGAAGGTGTCATCTGCAGCTGGTTCTTTGGAGGTGGATGTGGTTGTTTTTCCAGGTATTCAAGAAGATTCAATTGCTATCCCATTAGGCAATGGTCATACCGAATATGGTCGTTATGCCAAAGGTGTGGGTGTGAATCCATTTAAGATTTTAACACCGCAATTTGATAAAGAAACAGGTGAATTGGCAACACATGCAACCAAGGTTTCTATCACTAAAATTGCAAACCGTGGAGAAGTGGTAACAAGAGCACATGGTGACTTGGTATTAGCCAGTGAAGCGATGTCACAAAAAGGACGTGAAATTGTTAAATCAGTATCGGCTGAAGACTTCAATCATAATGAAGGGGAGGGATAAGTCATGAGTTTATCACGCATGTTGGAAAACTGGTCGCGCCTTAACCAAAAGGATTACTATAAAGATGAACCTATTATGTGGGGGATGTCTATTGACCTTAACAAGTGTACAGGGTGTGCTTCTTGTGTTACTGCATGTAATGCAGAAAATAATATTCCTGCTGTGGGGAAAGAAAAGTGTGGTAGTGGTCATACCATGTCTTGGATGCGTATTGAGCGTTATTGGGATTCACCAGAAGGTGAACCTGACCTAGCTGTTGAAGAGAGTGAATACCCAGAACGAGGTGCTCACTTTGCACCAATGATGTGCCAGCAATGTAACCATGCACCTTGTGAGCCTGTTTGTCCTGTAGCTGCAACATACCACAACCCAGATGGGCTAAATGCACAAGTATATAACCGCTGTATTGGTTCTCGTTATTGCGGTACTAACTGTCCATTTAAAGTGCGTTATTTTAACTTCTTTGATTATCAAGAAGATATTCCACATCCTATGGAAATGCTTCTTAACCCTGATCTTACCGTGCGTAGTAAAGGTGTAATGGAGAAGTGTACATTCTGTGTTCAGCGTTTACGTAATGCCAAAGGTGATCAAGCGGATAAAGGTATCCGAGGACATATTGAAGATGGTGCAGTGCAAACAGCATGCCAACAATCATGCCCAACAGATGCAATCGTGTTTGGTAACTTAAAAGATGGAGAAAGTAAGGTAAGCCATGCTTGGGAATCACATGGTGTTGAATTGAACAGACATGAACAATTCAATGCTGAGGGTGAGCGTGGATACCGTGTATTTGAAGAGCTAAATGTTGAGCCTAGTGTTATGTATTTGGATCGTGTTCGAGATACCAACGCATAATTTAAACTCTGTTGTTATGATGTTATATAGCGTCACAAAAGTTTTGAAGAGGGGAAGCACCAAATGAGTGATTTTAAAATGAAGGATATAGAATGGGCTAAGATCAATGAAGATGTCTTAGCTAGTCTAGAGTCGCCAAGAAAGGCATTTTGGATTGTTTTAGCTGTTTGTATTGCGTTGGTTTTATGTGGCGTGGCGGCTGAAATATACCAATATAACGAAGGTCTAGGTGTGGCGTTGATGAATAACCCACATTACTGGCAAACATATATTTCAAACTTCGTATTTTGGATTGGCATGAGCCACTCAGGAACGTTATTGTCAGCTATTTTGTTACTTACACATGCAGATTGGCGTAAACCGATTTACCGTTTTGCTGAAGCCATGACTTTCTTCTCTATTGCCACAGCAGCTATTTTTCCAGTGATTCATATTGGACGAGTTTGGGATATGTATTGGGTGCTTCCATATCCTAATCAACATGCGATTTGGCCAAACTTCCGTTCTCCATTGTTGTGGGATGCATTTGCGATTACCACTTATGCAACCTCATCAGCATTGTTCTTATATATTGGTATGATTCCTGATTTGGCTATCTGTCGTGATAAAGCCAAAGGCTGGCGTAAAAAGCTTTATACAGCAATGTCACTGGGTTGGATGGGTAGAGCAACTGAATGGATTGCATTCCAAAAGACTTATGTGCTAATGGCCTGTTTCTTAGTTCCACTTGCTGTGTCGGTTCACTCAATTGTGGCATCTGACTTTGCTATGTCCATGATGCCTGGTTGGCATGTAACTTCATTCCCACCATATTTCGTGGCAGGTGCTTTGTATTCAGGTTGTGCTGCGATTATTACGTTGTTTGTATTGCTTAGATATTTGTTTAAGTTTGAAGCATATATGACACCTGAAATCATGGACAAAACTGCACGTCTAACATTTGCAATTGCTATGGCTTGGAACTTCTTAAACTTATCTGAGTACGCATCAATTTGGTATTCAAATGATATGTTTGAACATGAGATGCTGATTGATAAATTTACAGGGCCTTATGCTGGTATTGTGTGGACCATGCTATTCTGTGCAACGATTGTACCATTTGCGATGGCTTGGAAAAAAGTTCGTGTGAATATGTGGGCAATGTTTGTCATTTCATTGCTGATTCAATTGGGCATGTGGTTGGAGCGTTTCCAAATTGTAAGTCCTCCATTAGCATCCAATCATGAACCTTGGACTCAGGTCGTGGTTTGGCCTGGCTTAGTACAAATGACAATTACAGCAGCTAGTTTTGGTTGGTTTACCATGTTGTTCCTAATCTTCTGTAAAGTTTTCCCATCCGTATCCATGTATGAAGTGAAAGAGATGGTTTATCACCGTAACAAACATGGTAAGAAAAAACTTCAAGATCTGGATAAAATTAAAGATGATATGATTAAAACAGAGGAGGGCTTGTCATGAGAAGAATAAGAAAAAAACACTTCCTCTTTGCGACCTATGATGATTTTGAGAAAGCAAAAGAAGTTGTTGGTGAATTGAATGCTTTAGATGATAAAGAAGATATTATTGAGAATATTGAATTGTATTCCCCGATTGAACACCCTGAAGTCAACGATATGTTGGGTGAATTTCACCAACCTATTCAAAGATTCTCATTTTTTGGTGGTATCACGGGTACTGTACTAGGCTTTATTTTTGCCGCAGGTGTTGGGCAATCAATGTTTACTGTACAACCGCAAGGTGGTAAGTCTGTAATTACTTTTCCACCTGATATTGTGATTGCATATGAGATGACAATTTTACTTGGTGTGCTAAGTACAATTGCTGGGTTCTTGATTTATGCAGGACTTCCAAGACGTGTTAAATCTTACTATGATCATACTGTTGGTGTAGATCAAATTGGTATTGAAGTTGAAACAGATCCTAAGAACAACGAAAAGATTCGCGCAACACTAGAAAGCTGTGGGGCTATTGAAGTGAGGGAGCTAACATCATGAAAAAGATTTTAGTAATACTATGTGCATTGTCGGTGCCATCAGCGGCTTTGGCATGGCCATGGTCTAGAGACTTGATGAATCAGCCTTCAATTAAACCACAGGAAGGTGAGTTGTTGAACCCTCCTGAGCATACAGTACCTGTTGAGGGTTTGTGGACAAAAATGGCAGATAGGGATGCAACCGAAGAGTTGAAGAATCCAATCAAGGCCACTAAAGAATCAATTTTAAAGGGTCAAGCTTTGTTTAATATTTTCTGTGCTACCTGTCATGGCACTACGGGTACAGGTAAGGGACCAGTGGGCAAAGTATTTGAAGCAGAACCAGCTGATTTAACATCTGATTATGTTAAAAATGAGCTTACGGATGGTTGGATTTGGGGTACGATTACTTTTGGTAGTTATATTATGCCAAAGTATGGTTACGATATGAACCCTGAAGAACGTTGGCATCTGGTCAATTATATTCGTGAAGTTATTCAAAAGCCAATGACGGCAACAACTAAAGAAGAGCGCAAGTCTCAGGTAATGTCTGAGACCTCTAAAGAAGGGGGGCACTAAGCCATGGAAATGACATTACCAAACTGGGCAGTGTTGATGGACAATTTTTTGTTCACGCTCTATATCCCATTAACTGCAGTATTCTGGTCTTCAGTAATTCACTTGTCGGGTGGTAAGTGGCGTTACGAAGTTCGCTTCTTGATGGCTTCTTCACGTGCTTTATTCCCATTGGGTTTTGTACTGTTGCTTATTATTCTTGCTAATGGTGAATCGACGTTCCCTTGGATGGCAGGTGAAACTTTTGGCATGCCTTTGAATGGTTGGCATGACATTACATTTTTTAATATGCGTGAAATTATCTTGTATTTAGCTGTTTGGGCTTATTGTGCTCACTTTATTAAACTACAGCGTAAAGATTTTCCGCATTCTGACCCATCAGATAGATTACGCTTTAAGCACTGGGCATTGTTGGCACCATTTGTATATATGATTTACGGATCTATTGTTTCTTGGGATTTTGAAATGACACAAATGCCACGTTGGTTTAGTGCTGTTTATGGCTTGTACCACACAGAAAGCATGATGCGTGCATTCTTGGCATTCTTTATCATTTCATTGTTTGTATTGCGTTGGAGAGATAACCTTAAACGACGTATCAATGATTATGTTTTTAATTATATTGGACAAATCATGCTGGCATTAACCATTATTTGGACTTACCTTGCATTCATGCAATATCTAGTGATGTGGTATGGTGATTTGCCTGAAGATATTGAGCGCTGGCACAAAATGCTAGATGGTCCAAATGCATATTTGTATTGGGTATTTTTCTTCATGAACTCATTCTTCCCATTCTTTATGCTAATATTTAAGTCGGTGCGTAATTCACCAGCGTTACTATTGTTCCCATCAGTAAGTATTCTTGTTGGTACATTTATTGAACGCTATATGTGGATTATTAGCCCACAGGCAGACAACTTTGACCATACACCATTCTTGTCCTCATGGATTGATGTAGCGATTACCGTAATTATTCTAGGCGTTGGTACATGGTTGTGGGATAACCAAATGAAGAAAGATGGTTTGTATTATGAAGGTGAGGAAGAAGACGTTTAGCCATAAATAATATTATGATTGAAAAGGCTAGTGACATAAAGTTGCTAGCCTTTTTTATGCTAAGCATATTGGGGAAAAATATTCTAGTATAGTACCTATAAATGCATTGGTAAAAGATATGCATGCTTGATAGGTTCTTGGACTACCCTAAAATAGTAGATACATATTACCTTCCAAAGTGGAATGAAGCAATGACGGGTAGTCCACATAGACCTCGAAAAACATTGGGATACAAAACACCTTATGAGGTGTTCTTCAATACTCAATAAACTCACAGGAGTTGCACTTAAGAGCTGAATTCGTGTAGTAAAAATTTGTTTGACTTGATATTTTATTGGTTGATTTCAATAGCTTGCTTGCAGTTTGGGCAGTCTATCCACTGTGGTAATTCAGCATTGTTTTCTAGGGTTAGCTTAACCTGTTGCTCACATGATGGACAAGTTCCTTTTGCATACAAACCGTCTTCAGCTTTGTGAAGTAGTTTCAAGGATTTAACGATTCCCATGACAAAAAAGAGAGGAACAAGTAAAAAGTGCGCGATAGGGATAAGGACGCAAAGTGCAGCAATACCCCAAAATTTTAATAATGTTTTAATAGCACGAACCTTTTGTTCTTTTTCACTGAAGCTTTGAACCCACATTTTTGCTGGGGTAGGTGTTTTTGATTGTTGTCCTTTAAATTGAATATCCCTAATGATTTCTTGCGGCATAAATTCTCCTATTTATGGCTTGCTATTAACCATAATCAAAGGTCTTGGTTTTCTTTGTATCAAAGATAGTAAGCTAACACTGGGTAATGCCTCTATAGCTTGTTCAGGGCATATTGAAATGCATTGGTTACAGCCTGTGCAACAGTCAGCTTGAAAGTCCAAAATGAAGCGGCTACCGAACTTACGTAAAGATAAGGCTTTGCTTGGGCAAACATCCACACATTTGGCACATGCGTTACAAACTTCACTAACCTGGATGTTTCCAAGACCTAAACCTTCTATCACAGGCACAGGGATATGATTAACTTCTAGTTTAGGTAGGGCATGCAAAAAGAGTTTATGCAGTGGGGGCAATACGCGTGCATCACTATTTAAAATATTCTGAATATAATTGCCTGTTGGTGTTGTTTGTGTTATTTGTTGAATATTGTCGGATGCATGCTTGGCAAGGCTAGGTATCAGTGTGCGGAAAAAAGTTCTTCTTGAAGGTTCACTTTCCTTTTCTTCTACTTTTTTCTCATTGGTTTGAGGTTTTTTACCCAAATGAACATTCAATTTTATTGCCATGGCTTGGCTAAGTTCTTTGTAATCATCAATGTTGGATAGAATTTGTTGCTTTGAACATTCTTCACAGGTTTCAATATAGACTTCTTTTATACCTTCTGCTGCTATACATGCCAATAACATAGGGTGTAGCGCAGCTAAACATGTAGGTTTTACCTCTCCATGGTTTGTATCAAGTTTAGGACATGACACTTGCAAACTGTTTTCACCTTTGGCTGTTTGTGCATGTGCCAATGTTAGCAGGTGAAGTGTTTCATCTATATTTAGGTTGGATGATGTATGCAAAGGTGGGTTCATAACCCGAAACCTTGCATGGATAGCACAGTTTTGTCATGAAGTTTTATTGAAGAAATCAGGTGATTATTACTACATGGTTGTTTAGAGTTCTGTTTGTATGGATAACTCTAATGTGATTGATGCTAAACCAATAAAACAGCAGCGAAAGCATGGTGCTGTTTATACTGCTGTGAGTAAACAGCTTTGGATGATTTATCAAAAGCGTGTGTTCCATGTTTGGAACAATGAAAAAGCGTTGAAAATGCGGCAGGTCTTTACACGACGTTACTACTTGCCGCTGATTAAGCCATGGGCTGATAAGTTAGAAGAACCCATGCAAATTTTAGAAATTGGATCTGGTCCAGTTTGTGCAGCGCAATATTTGGAAAAAGGTCAGCAAACATATATAGACCCACTGATTAATGATTACAGAAAACTCTTTCCAGGTGTGATACCAGAGAAAGCCACATATTTTCCAATGATGGCTGAAAATATAGAAGGCTTTCAACAGACATTTGATTTGATTTTATGTTTGGATACTTTAAGTGATGTGCATAATCCAGAATTAGTACTTCATAAAATACGTAAAATGATGAAACAAGAGGGTTATTTCATTGTCAGCATGGATACTTGGCCATCATGGTTAGCTAGGTTGCATTACTTCTTGGCACGTTTTTTTCCAGCACTACCACAGTTTAATCGCTTATACAGCTATACATATCATGGTTTTAAGAACACACTATTGCGACATTTTGATGTTATTGATGAATCTACTGTACGCCCAAGTTTTTCATGGTTATCGTTAAAGAAAGAAATACTTTTCGTTTGTAAACATAAGTCATAATGTCTGAAAGAAAAAAAATTGTATTGATGCCACCCAACTGGCTGGGTGATGTGATTTTAGCGCAGCCTGCTCTGCGCTCCATTACAACGCAGTTTCAAGATGCAGACATACTTGTTTTTGGGCGAGCTTGGTTAAATGAGTTATTGCCTTTTCTCCACTTAGAACATGAACAAATACAATATACTGAAATTTTACCGCAACATGCTGATATGCTTTTTTTATTTCCCAATAGCTTTCGTTCTGCGTGGCAAGCTTGGCGTTCAGGGGCAAGGCAACGAATAGGTTTTCGCAAAGATGGTCGCAGCTTGTTGCTGACACATGGCTACAAACCACGTATTAATTTAATCACACAGCATCATTTGTTTTATTATTTGGATTTATTGCAGCAATATGGTCTTAAAACACCTTTTAAAGGTGTTGAATTAGTTGCACCTGAAGATGCTCGAACCAAGGCTGAATCTTTATTGGTAAGCAAAGGCTTGGATGCTAATAAAGTGGTTTGTGTAGCACCAGGTGCACAGTTTGGCGGAGCAAAAAGGTATCCTGCGGAGTCTTATGCGATTGTCTTAAAAAAGTTGTCAGAGCAAGGCTGGCATATTGTGGTGCTTGGTACAGATGCAGAGCGTGATATTGCAGTACAATGCCTTAAAGATGTACAAGGTAAACATTGGAATGCTGCAGGGGAAACAGTGTTGACCGAAGCTTTGCAATTGGTATCAGTCGCTAAACTTGTGTTGTGCAATGATTCAGGTTTGATGCATGTGGCAGCAGGCTTGGGGATTCCAACGGTGACCATGTTTGGTGCAACCAATCCTGATCGAACTTCCCCGTCTGGTCCTAAAGTTCAAGTCTTGTATTATCCTGCTAAGTGTAGCCCATGTTTGCAGCGAGAGTGTGATGTGCAAGGGCACCCATGTATGACGAACATTTTACCTGAGTATGTAATCGCAGCTTGCGAGGATTTTTTAAATCCTTAACGATGTAAGGCAGTGAAAATACGCTCAGCTAATGATGTGGAGATGCCTTGTACTTCTTGCAACTGTTCCCGTGATGCTTTTTTAACACCTGCAATTCCACCAAAATGTTGAAGTAGGGCAGTACGTTTTTTTGTGCCAATGCCTTCAATACCATCCAAACTAGAGCTAAACACAGCTTTTTTGCGCCGTTTTTGTAAATATTTACTGGCAAAACGATGTGCTTCATCGCGGATTCTAGCAATCAAAAGTAAGCAAGCATCATGTTGCCCAGGTTTGAGACCTTGTTTGAGTTGAGAAGGTGCATCATCCCATCCCGCCCATAAAGTTTCTTCACCCGTTTTGCGCTTGTCACCTTTGGCTACAGCAAGCAACTTGATATCAAGGTCAAAGTTTTGGTAAGCTTCTAAGGCAGCTTTAAGTTGTCCTTTACCTCCATCAATCAATAAAATATCAGGTTTGGGCATGTCTTTGTTTTGGATTGCGCTAAAAAAACGCGTTAATACTTGTGTCATGCCTGCATAATCATCGCCATGCAGTATGGGGTTAGTTTTATCTGCATCATCCAGCTTATATTTGCGATACAAATCCTTGCGCGCGCCATTGCTATCAGCATAAACAATGGCGGATAACATTTGTTTGCCACCCAAATGGGCATTATCGACGGCGGCAATCAATTCAGGTGTTTCTTGGAGCCCTAACATGGTTTGCAATGCTTTAAATGCAGCTTCTTGATTGTGACCACTGCGAGCAGCTAAGGTTTCCGTAGCACTGTTGATGACTTGATTTAACCACTCAAAACGGGTGCCTCGTTTAGGAAAGTAGAGTTGAATTTTTAGCTTTGGATAAAGCAGCTTAAAGATGTGTTGCAAAGGGGTGCGCTGGCTTTCATCGCATGCTAATAGAATATGTTTTGGAGGGGTTTCTTGTCGGTAGCGTTCAATGATGAGTGATTGTAATACTTCAATATCATCAGCTTCCAATGCCTGATTGACCTTAATGGTATGTACTCCTAAATCACGCCCACCACGGCGTACACCAACGGCTGCCATTACGCCTTGGCTTCGCCGAATAATGGCGAGCACATCAGCATGTTCGGGCAAATCACTTTGTTCTGCATTGGCAAAAATGGTGCGCAGAGCGGCAATTCTGTCTCGAAGCACGGCAGCTTGTTCAAAATGTTTTTTTTCTGCGGCTTCAAGCATGTGTTGTTGCCAATCTTGTAATAATATTTGATCTTGTCCTTTGAGGAAGGCACGTGCATCGGCGGCTTGTTGTGCATATTTATCTTCACTTACCATGCCGACGCATGGTGCAGAGCAACGCCCGATTTGATATTGCATACAAGGGCGCGAGCGGTTGCGAAAGGTGCTATCTTCACAATCTCTAAGCTGAAAAGCTTTTTGCATCAAATGAATGGTGGTGTGTACAGCTCCCGCATGGGGGAATGGCCCAAAGTATTCACCAGCAAGCTTTCTATCACCCCTATACATTTGTAAGCGCGGAAACTTTTCATCACGCAGCAAGATATAAGGGTAAGACTTGGAATCTTTAAGCAATACATTGTATCGTGGTTTGATTTGTTTAATAAGGTTGTGTTCTAGCACCAAGGCATCGGCTTCGGATGGCGTGATATTAAATTCAATATCACGAATGAGTGCTACCATAGCTTGGGTGCGCAACGAGTCCGAACGCTTTTGAAAATAAGAGCTTACACGTTTGCGTAAGTTTCTTGCTTTGCCCACGTATAACACCTTGCGCTTTTCATCCAACATTTGATAAATGCCAGGTTCAGCAGGCAATTCACTTAAAGGGCGGGGCGGTTTTATCCACATACGACGACTATATGTCATTCCCGCGCAGGCGGGAATCCATGATATATGAAGTGGATTCCCAATCAAGTTGGGAATGACAGGGATTTATGATACTTGTTTTATTCATTTAAGTGGTTGGCACCTCGGACAAAAAAAGGATGCTCTGCTACCAAGCACAACCTTTTCAATCGGGATTTTACAAATCAAACAGGGTTGTTTATCGCGCCCATACACTTTAAAGCTATGCGCGAAATAACCAGGGTTGCCATCGGCTTTGACAAAATCGCTAATGGTGCTGCCGCCAGCTTCAATGGCTTCTGCAAGCACAGTTTTGATATGTTGGACTAATAATGCGTATTGTTTGGGTTTCAGGCTGTTCGCCACTTGTGTTGGGTTAATACCAGCGCGAAATAAACTTTCTGAGGCATAGATATTACCCACTCCGACAACTACATGATTATCCATGATGGCTTGTTTAATGCTGGTTTTACGTGTTTTGACTGTGTCATGCAGGTAATTACCGCTAAAATCATCTAAAAGTGGCTCTGCGCCCAATTTAGCGAACCAAGGATGTTGGTCTAAATCATTGGTATGACACAAGCCCGCATAACCAAAGCGGCGGGTGTCTCGATAGCGTAATGTATTGTCGTTTGTAAACATGAAGGTGACATGCTCATGTTTTGCCATCGCTTCATCTTGGCGTAATACATGAAATTGCCCCGTCATACCCAAATGCCAAATTAAGGTTTGTCCATTCTCGAAATGAAACAGTAAATACTTGGCGCGGCGCTGCACGCTTTGGATGCTTTGTTGCAGCAATGTTGAAAAGTCAGGCAAGGGGTAGCGTAGGTTTTTCCCACTATTAGATACAGACACCAGCTTCGCGCCTGTAATCTGCGGCCTTAAGCCGACAACTACGGTTTCAACTTCGGGAAGTTCAGGCATGTTTATCTACCCCGTCAGCCGTTGGCTGCCACCCCTTCACAAGCGAAGGGGAATGATGTACGTTGCCTGCGTTGTTATTCCCCTCTTTGAAGAGGGGTGCCCGTAAGGGTGGGGTGTTGGTATAAGACTGGACGATAAAATCTTCAAATTGTCGCATCACAAGTCCTATATCCTGCTTTACTTGTTTATCTTCAATGCGATACACTAACAATCCCAACCTCTGCAAATAGTTTTGTCTTGCTTCATCATAAGCACCTTTGGCATCATGACTTTCACCATCAATCTCAATCACCAAACTTAAAGACTTAATGTAAAAGTCTACAATATAATGACCAATGATACGTTGCCTATCAAAATCAATGCCATGAAATTTCTTTTGCTGGACTTGCTGCCAAAACAAAACTTCAGATAATACACCCGCTTTGCGCAGAGCCTTGGCTTTATCTTTAAGCTTTGGGTTGCGGGGTAGGTTGGGCGTTTGGTGCTTGTAAATAGTTTTACCATGGATGGTGTATGTTGTTTGATTCATTCTGAGGCTACCCCGTTAGCCGTTGGCTGCCACCCCTTCAAACTTGAAGGGGAATGATGTGAATTGTCTGCGTTGTTATTCCCCTCTTTGAAGAGGGGTGCCCGATAGGGTGGGGTGTTGTTTTGTTTAGACATTAATCTTTAAGTGTTGCCAATACAGGGGCATGGTCGGAAAACCAAGAATCCGTATAAACTTCAATCTTCTCAAACTTTTTAGCGATTTCAGGCGTGGCAATATGATAATCAATACGCCAGCCCACATTGTTGGCTCTGGCTTGCCCACGGTTGGACCACCACGAATATTGCTCTTTTTCAGGGTATAAAGTTCTAAATGTGTCCACAAAACCGCTTTCATCTATCAATGCATCCATCCACGCGCGTTCTTCGGGCAAAAAGCCTGAGTTTTTACGGTTGCCACGCCAGTTTTTTAAATCAATTTCTTTGTGACAGATATTCACATCCGCGCAGAGAATAAGTTCACGGCCTTCATTTTTTAAGCGATTCATCAGAGGAAGGAAACGCTCTAAAAAGCCCATTTTAATGGCTTGTCGCTCACCCGAGCTTGAGCCAGAAGGAAAATACACGCTCATAATACTTAAATTTCCAAAGTCAGCCATCACAAAACGACCTTCTGCGTCCATATCGCTCCAATCCACATCAGGGTCAATCGAACCCAAGCCAACATGCACAGCATCGGGTTTAACCCTGGAATACAAGGCAACACCTGAATAACCTGGCTTTTCCGCGAAATGATAATAGCGAAAGTAGCCTTCAGGTTTGGCTTCTTCCGGGATTTGCGCTTCCTTGGCTTTAAGCTCTTGAATGCAAAGCACATCCACATCTTGCGTGGCAAACCAACTCCAAAAACCTTTACGTGTCGCGGCACGAATACCGTTCATATTGATGGTCATGATTTTCTTGGGATGTTGTGACACGATAAAGACCTCTCGTATATATTGTATCTAAGCATCAGTTACATTTAGTATACAAAAAGTTGCAAAAAGAAACCTTTTGTGTGTAGTATGACCCAACTATAAGATACAGGAGCATGTTATGGCAGTTGCAATAAAACTTTCAGATGCCTTGGTGAATGATGCAAGATTGTATGCCAAAGCACAACACAGAACACCACCCAAACAAATTGAACACTGGGCAAAGCTTGGGAAAATGGCTGAAGAAAACCCAGACTTACCCTTTAATTTTATTCAAGAAGTGATGTTATCACATGGAGAAGCTGAGCAAGGAGAGCTTGAGCCTTATAAGTTTGGGTAAGTGTTAAATCAGTATGCAGGTTTTACAAACACCACGCTTTTCGAAACAACTCAAAAAGCTTAAACCAAATCAAAAAATAGCCTTAGATGAAGCTGTAAAGACGATTGTGGATAGCCCTTTGATTGGCACACAAAAATGTGGTGATTTAAGCTTTTTACGAGTATATAAATTTACGATGCTCAAACAACAGGCTTTGCTAGCTTATACTTACGATGATGAGGAAATTATCATCACCTTGTTGGCAGTCGGCGCGCATGAAAACTTTTATCGGGATTTGAAAAGATAATATACAGTTTTGCTCTGTTATGGTTATGCCTTTTGTGCACTGTAAGAAGGCTCCATGGCATCTTTATTTTAATTTTTCTAACTCTTTTCGTGCCTCTGGGGTCAATATAACACTCATTATATTAACATCATTTGTATCTTTAAACCCTAGGTCTTCCCGTAAAGCCTTAATAAATACATCGGCATCATTTATTAGGTGAAAATTATTATTTACGTTACTTTCAATAAGCTTGGCATCAAATTCCAAATACTTTTTAATTAACTGATCACTGCCCCAGTTCATTAACCCTTTTTTAAATGACATCATTTCTTGTTCTACCTTACGGCTTAATCCATTTTTCCCTTTTTTGATTTCACTTATAATTTCAAAGTATGAATTATAAAAGTGTTCAAACACTTTTTGTTTTTCTTTTAGTATATGTAGATTATACTCTCTTTCCTTAGCTTTTTTATTGTTAATGGAAACAGTTAAAACTGAGGTGAAAGCTGCAACAATAACAGCAACAATTCCTAATATTGATATTCGAGAGTTAAGGTCGGTTACGAAAAATACTCCCCATACTAAAAAACCTACTAATAGTAAAAAAAGGAAAAGCATCCAAAGTTTCGATAGGTTATCATTTTCCATACTTTAGCACCTCAGCTTATTAAGAATTAAATCTTGTCATTTTTATGTTAATAATTACTCATGTTTCCAAGCTTTGATTTTCTCAATGCAATCTTCAAGTGAATGAATATCTTTGGTTTCAGGGATAAACACGGATAAGCGGCGGGTTTCTAGATGGGTTAACCAGCCTGCAATGAATTGAAGGTAAAGTTCATCCATCTTTTCAGTGTTTTGGGCAGCTTGTTTGCCAATAAAAGCTTCGGATGAAGCAATTTCACCACGCACGGCAATATCTGGGTTGGCAATAATGGGTGTTTCATCGCTGTTTAGCATACGAAAGTTGCCTGCAAGGTCGATATACAGTAACCAAGGTTTGCCCACTTTGGCTTGGGCGATGACGTTTATCATTTGCGCCTTATCAGGGATAGGGGCAGGGGATAAGCGATGCACGGTGACATACGATAAAATACCGCTTACAAAAAAATCAAACAACCTGACTTTACCCTTTGCTTTTAAACCTGTTTCTTTGTCTTCAACCAAGCGAACATTAATCCAATTGCTGACTTCTTTTTTATCTGTGAGCTTGGCATCATGTTCTTTTAAAGGTTCACCTGGTGTACATCTGCGCCAAGTGCCATCATCTTGTAATCGCCATGCTTTTTTGCCAACTTGAGGCATTGCGCCTACGGAAAAGAATAATTTCATTTGATGACCTCTATGCTGTGGTATTTTCTTTATAATCATCAATCACAGGTAAACCTGTGTTGGGGTTAAGGCGCAAACAAATTTCACCGCGTAACAGTTGTAACAAAGCATTACCCACCAACTCGGCACGCCAGCCTTGCAAACATGGCAACTCAGGCGGTTCACCTTGCGGTTTATTGCCCCAAGAAGCGAGGACAGAAAGCTCAGATTTGTTGGCAAGAATTGTCGATGAAATACTGGCTTCATCAGCTTTAAGGCGAAGTAGGGTGTCAAGCAATTCTAGGCGTAAATCTGTGCCTGAGGTGTTGCTTTTGCGCGATGAAAGTTTGGGTCTATCTTCTTCGGGGCAATCCATGCCTTTTTGCCAAAGTTTGAGCCATGTTTCACCAAAACGGCGAATGACACCTTCATTGAGACCACGCATACGTTTCATGACATCAATGTTTAAAGTGTCCCGTTTGGCAATTTCAATCAAAGGTTCATCGGCAATCAAACGACGGCGTGGTATATCTTTCTTTTGTGCTTGCTCTTCACGCCATATTGCAAGCTCTCTTAGAATCGCCAAATGCTTGGGTTTAAGTTTGTTCACACCTTTAACCCGCCAAAAAACTTCATTCTTATCAATGTGATAAGTGTCTGGGTTGGTGAGTGTAGCTTGTTCTTCATCCAACCATGTGCTGCGTTTTTTAGCTTGTAACTCTTCTTTGAGTGCTTGGTAAATGGGCATCAAATAAATGACATCATCAGCCGCATATTTTAATTGCTGTTTGGTTAAAGGGCGGCGCAACCAATCGCTAAATGACTCACCTTTAGCCAAGGCTTTTTTGGTGATGCGTTGTACCAAATTGCCAAATCCTACTTGCTGACCATAGCCCAATAGTGCAGCAGCTATTTGGGTATCAAACATGGGCAGTGGTAATGCGCCTGCGTGTTCCAAGATGATTTCAAGGTCTTGGCGACCTGCGTGGAAAACTTTAAGAATGTTGGGGTCGATGATGATGTCCCAAAGGGGTTTTAAATCTTTGATGGCAACAGGGTCAATAATATAAACACCATCATGACTGCCGACTTGTAGCAGGGCAAATTTGGGGTAATAGGTCTTTTCACGGTGAAATTCAGTGTCCACATACAAGACTTTGGCTTGTTTTAAAACCTCACAAGCAGGAATCAGTGCTTGGGGTGTATCAATGAATTGGTAAGTTGAAGAATCAGTCATGGGCACAGCCTAGTCAGAGAATACTTAAAAGTCAGCTTGCAGTCAGGCAAGGCATTGTTAGGTTGCGGTGCATTAGATTTTGAAGCGTGTTTTATTATTGGAGTATTGGTTATGACTGTTCGCACATATTGTGGCGATTTCCGCAAGTCTCATTTGGGACAACAAGTTAAACTTTCAGGTTGGGTTGAAACCAATCGTGACCACGGTGGTGTGATTTTTTTAGATGTGCGTGACCGTTCAGGTTTGGTGCAAGTGGTGGCTCACCCTGATACACCAGAAATGCACAAGCTTGCACATTCCATGCGCCAACAAAATGTGATTGAAGTCTATGGTGAAGTGATTGCTCGCGATGATGAGGCTATCAACCCTAAGCTGCCCACGGGTGAAGTTGAGGTTAAGATTTCAGAGTTGATTGTGCTTAACCGCGCTGAAACACCACCATTTGCTATTGATGATGATTGCAATGCAGGCGAGCAACATCGTTTGGAATACCGCTATTTGGATTTGCGTCGCCCGACAATGCAGCGCAACCTTATTTTACGTCATAAAGTGACGCATGCAGCACGTAATTATTTAGACTCTCAAGATTTCTTGGATGTGGAAACACCAATCTTGAACAAATCTACACCCGAAGGTGCGCGTGATTATCTTGTGCCATCGCGTGTTTACCCTGGTTCATTTTATGCGCTTCCGCAAAGCCCACAGTTGTTTAAGCAATTATTGATGGTGGCGGGCATGGATAGGTATTATCAGGTGGCACGTTGCTTCCGTGATGAAGATTTAAGGGCAGATCGCCAGCCTGAATTTACCCAAATTGATTTGGAAATGTCTTTTGTGAATCAAGATGATGTGATGGAAAAAGCCGAAGGTTTGATTTGCGCTATGTTTGAAGCAGGTATGGGTGAGACATTGCAAGCACCATTCCCACGCATGACTTATGAGGATGCCATGGATAAATATGGTTTAGACCGCCCAGATGTGCGTTTTGGTTTGGAGCATATTGATGTCACAGACTTGATGAAATCTGTTGATTTTAAAGTGTTCTCTGGTCCTGCCAATAATGGTGGTTTGGTAAAAGTGATTCGTGTGCCAGGTGGCAATGATAAATTAAGCCGTAAGAAAATTGATAACTACACCAAGTTTGTCTCCATTTATGGGGCACGTGGTTTGGCGTACATCAAAGTGAATGATAAAGATGATATTCCGAATGGATTACAATCACCGATTGTGAAGAATTTGTCGGAAGATGTACTCAAAGCATTGCTGGAGAGAACTGAAGCTGAAAATGGCGACTTGTTATTCTTTGGTGCTGATACCAAAGAAGTGGTAAACAATGCGCTGGGTTATTTGCGTGTGGAATTGGGTAAAGACCTTGGTTTATTTGATGAAAAAACCAATCAATTTGTTTGGGTTGTGGATTTCCCTATGTTTGAATGGGACAGCGAAAATAAACGTTTGCAAGCACTTCACCATCCCTTTACAGCACCTTATGATGAAGATTTGGACAAATTAGAGAGTTCACCGCTAGACATGCGTTCACAAGCTTATGATTTGGTTTGGAATGGCACGGAAATCGGCGGTGGTTCGATTCGTATTCATAAAACAGACGTGCAAGCGCGAGTGCTTAAAGCATTGGGTATCTCTGATGAAGAAGCGAATGATAAATTTGGCTTCTTACTCAAAGCTTTGGAATATGGTGCTCCACCGCACGGTGGACTGGCATTTGGTTTAGACCGTGTGTTGTCACTGATGGTGGGTGCAGAATCGATTCGTGATGTGATTGCCTTCCCGAAAACACAAAAAGCAGCCGACCCCATGGCTGAATCACCATCACAAGTGGCTGATATGCAGTGGAAAGAGTTGGGTTTACGTAAACGTCGTACCCAAATTGATACGGAATCATAAAGGATAACGTATTGACAGCGCAGCATAAACATAGAACTCTAGGGCTTATGATACGTGGTCTGATGATTTCTTGTTTTCTATTGGTGTTGGCATCTTGTGCCAGTAAACCACCCGTACAAGCTATGGCAGAAGCACGAGCGGCTGTGCAGTCGGTTCGTGTGTTGTATGAGGATGAAAAAGCGCAGCAGCATAAGTCTTATCAGCATTATCAAAGTGCAGAGCAGTCTTTGCTTGAAGCAACACAAGCTTTGGATGAGAAGCGTTATGATTTAGCTAAACGAAAGGCAAGAGAAGCCAAACGTCAGGCACGGTTGGCTGCAAAACTAAAGTGAACCTTGTTTTGATACTGTGTTGTAAAGGGGCAAAACATCATGAATGAACATACACAGGCTGAGGAAGATACAGACGTGAATGAACAAGATGTTTTGCAAAATACAGATTACCCTGAAGTTTACTTTTTTCAACATGAAGACAGCCATGCTGGCGAAGCTGTGCGAGAAATGTTTGATGCTGTGGTGCGTCATACATATGCCAATCAACGTCATATCAACTGGTTGGTTTGTACCCCTGATACCACTACAGATTCAGAAGTATTAGGTTTTGATGTTGAACAAGCGCAGGGTCATACAGGTTCTGTGATGTGTTCAGGTATTGTGTTATTTCAACACTTGGGCTGGGGTGAAGCTGCGCAAACATTACATGAAGCGATGTTTTCTGTGTTCACAGAGCAGCCACCTGAAGATATTGTGGTGCGGGGTATGGATGGGCAAGTATCTTCAATCGAATATTACGCGGCTGTGATTAATACCCTAGTCAATGATGATAAGGCAGAGTCTTATCATGATGAGTTTTCGGATACTTTGCATGATGTTTTTGATGCCAGCGCAGAAAAAACCTCTGAATTTGCGCATGTTGCTATGGAAAAAGCGCGTGAGCAGGGCGAAAAGATTAAAACCTTGGTTGGCGATGATTTTTCAAGGGTTGCTAAGGAAAAACTCAATCCTTCACGGTTGGGTGCGGGCGCATTGGCATCTATGGCTAAGCTGATGCATGTCACTGGCGTTGCATTGTCCAAGTTTGCCGATAAAGCTGATCATGCGTTGACGTGTAAATCAGGTGAGATTACCAGTGCAGGGCGTTTGGAATGCAAAGCTTGTGGTTATGAAATGCATTTTAAAAAAACAGGGCGTATCCCGCCATGCCCGAAATGTCATAAAACAGAATTTAAGAAAGGTTATTAAGATGAAGTGCATGTTCAAGCAAGTGCATGATAGGGCTATAAACGAATGCGTGTAGAACAAGATAAAATATCGTGTGCTTTGAATTTAGCCATCAAATTAATGAAGCGAGAATCACCCACGCCTGAAGATGCGGGTTGCCAAGATTATATTGGTAAGACCTTGGCACCGTTAGGCTTTGTGCGCACAGAAGTAAATAGCAATGGTATTACCAACTCTATTTATACCCGTGAAGGTGAGCTTTCAGGTGTGTTGGCATTTGCTGGGCATACTGATGTAGTGCCTACAGGTCCTGTAGAGGCATGGGATTTCCCACCATTTGATGCTGTGGTGAAAGATGGCATATTGCATGGTCGTGGTGCGCAAGATATGAAAGGTGGTATTGCTTGTTGGATGGCGGCGGTAATGCAGTTGTGTGCAACATTTGAGCCTTTACCAACGATTCAGTTGCTGATTACCTCAGATGAAGAGGGTGATTCAGTTGATGGCACTGTTCGTATTGTGGAATACTTGCAAGCGCAAGATAAATTGCCCGATGCGGTGATTGTGGGTGAACCATCGAGTGATAAACAAGTGGGTGATACGATTCGCCGTGGTCGTCGTGGTGTGGTACAAGTTGCCATGACATTTAATGGCAAACAAGGACATTCGGCATACCCTGATGATGCGGATAATGCGATTCATCAAGCGGTGCAACCGCTAGCTAAGATTGCCGCCATTGATTGGGGTGAAGCTGTGGATGGTTTTCCTGCAACCACATGTCAAATTACCAATTTGAATGCGGGTACTGGGGCAAGCAATGTGATTCCAGGTAGTGCAGAAGCATTTTTGGATATTCGCTATAATCCAAGCAATAGCTTTGATGAAATTAAGGCTCGCATCACACAAGCTTGCGATGGTGCGGATGTATCGTTTGATTTTAGGCATGAAGCCAATGCATTTTCTACACCAGATGGTAAGTTTTTAGATATGGTATGTGCTGCGATTGAATCGACTACAGGTATCACAACCAACCGTGATACGGGTGGTGGCACATCGGATGGTCGTTTCTTGGCTGCTGCAGGTGTACCCGTTGCAGAGCTAGGTCTCACCAATAGCACGATTCACCAAGTCAATGAACAAGTGGCTATCCATGAGCTGGATACACTCACCGAAATTTACACAAAAATTATCACAACATTTGAGGCATAATCCAAGATGACAACAACAAGTACATTAACCCAACTGGGCGACAAACCTACGGCTGAAGCAAGTAAAACACTGGAAGTATTTGAAAACCCAAACCCAGAGCGTGATTATCATATCAAAATCGATTCGCCTGAATTTACCTGCCTTTGTCCGAAAACGGGGCAACCTGACTTTGCTGAAATTAAGTTGGATTATGTGCCTGATGAATTGTGTGTGGAGTTAAAATCACTCAAACTTTATTATTGGAGCTTTAGAGATGAAGGTCATTTTCATGAAAAAGTAACCAATATGATTGCATCGGATTTGATTGCAGCCATGAATCCGCGTTGGTTGAAAGTGACGGCTATTTTTAATGTGCGTGGTGGTGTGTATACCACGGTTGAAGTCGAGCATAGCAAAGCTTGATGATTGTATGAGAATACCCTTTGTGAAAATGCAGGCACAAGGTAACGATTTCGTTATCTTAAATGGTATTAGGGATACTTTGCCTGAATTGACACAAGCATTTATTACAAAGATATGTCATAGACACCTAGGCATTGGTTGTGACCAACTGCTGGTGTTACAACCTCACGATACTGCGGATGCTTTGATGCTCATTTATAATGCAGATGGCTCAAAGGCTGCCAATTGTGGTAATGGTTTGCGTTGTGTCGGTGATGTATTGATGAAACAGTTGAAACAAGATGAAGTATCTATTGCTTTGTCAGATAGAGTTGTTACAGCAAAACGAACGGATAAAGGTATTGCTGTAGTGATGGGTAATGCTGATATTGAAGACGTGGCAGAAGATTATACGGATGTGCTGATTGGCAACCCACATCGTGTTTATTTTAAGCATGCACAAGCTTGCCCCGAGCGTAATGTGGAAATCATCAGTGATTATGATGAAAACCATGTGGATATTCGCATTATTGAGCGGGGCACAGGTGAAACATTGGCGTGTGGTTCAGGTGCTTGTGCTACAGCAGTAGCTGTTTGGCAGAAGTTGGGTCATGTATCACCTTTAGTGATTCAAATGCCAGGTGGCAATGTTCACGTGCATCAGTTTGGCACACAGATATTGCTAACAGGCATGGTAACCTATGTGTTTGATGGTCAATATGTTTGTGCTTAACTTGCAAGTAGTGTGGAGTGGGTATGACAGATAAGCAATTGGCTAGGTCTAGAGAATATCAAGCACTGGTTATTGAGGACTTTAAAAAACGCGTTTATCCGCTGGCTATTGCTTGTTCAATTATTTTCTCGGTGTTTTTTGCAATCAATGTTTTAGGTACGGGAAAACCTATATTTATTGTATCTGATGCTGTTGCCACGGTATTGTTTGCTATACTTGCAATTCTTGTCAAACGAAGTGTTGTACCACCTTATGTAGGTTCTATTTTTATTCTTACCATTGTATTGTTTTTTTACATTACGATTATTGTTTATGGCGGCTCGTTGCATGGGATGCTGTTCTTTTACTGTACGATTCCATTTTTTGCATCTTATATGGCTGGTACGCGTATTGGAATAGCTTATGGATTGGTTATGCTAGGTACATTGCTGCTCTTTTGGGTTGTAGGTTATTTTGGATTTCTTGAAATTAGTTATAATAATATTGAGGTGATGGTGGTGGCTATACTGCTGACGTTCACAGTGCTTTCAGCTTGGTTTTTTGAGCGTACAAGAGAAGAGGCATTTGCCAACTCTTACCAGTCTGGTGTGCGCCATGAAACATTAATGGAAGCTTTGGATGAAGTGTATTACAGAGTGGGTATGGATGGCATTATTCAAGAGATTGGTGAGGCTATCTATGCTTTAACTGGCTATTCGCCTAGTGATGTAGAAAATCGTCCTATAGAAACATTTTATGCAGATCCAAGCACAAGGGATGCATATATTAAAGCACTTAAAGAACATGGTAATGTCAAAAACTATCCGATTGAAATATTGGGCAAGTATGGGCAGCGCGTGGCAATATCCATGAGCTCACGTATGTTTTTTGATGATGAGGGCAAACCAATTTATATTGAAGGTCTGATTCGTGATATGACGCAAGAGCGTGAAATCCAAAAAGAAAGAACTGAGAATTTACAGCATTTAAGTAACTTGAGTGTTATTGAATCAACATTATCAGAACAAGACTTTGAAGTAGGTTTGCAGCGAGCTGTAGAAGAAATCCAAAAAATATTTGCTGCAAAGCGTGTATTTTTAAGCCCTTTATGTTTTAACCCTGATGATGAGCAAGGCAGTAGCTATAAAACCATGTTTATTACAGAGTCAGAGCAAGATCCTACTTTTAATTTAAAAGCTTTGATGTGTGAAAGTGAAATGGTTACATATGCATCATCTGTGCCAGAAAAGCAGTTAAAAACACCCTTTATGATAGATGTGGAGTCTGTTTTTTCACCAGGGTTGATTCGCAAGTATCATTTATTACCAGGGCTTATGATGTTGCTTAGAGTCAAGTCAGATGCGTTGTGGGTATTGGCAGTTCAGCAAGAGGGTAATGACTATACAGCACAGCAGAAGCGATTGTTTGTAGATATTTCACATCGAATTCGGGGTGCTTTGAGTCAACTTATTTTACAAAAAGATTTGCAAGCAACTGTAGAGCGGGTTGAAATAGCATCTCATGCAAAAAGTGAGTTCTTAGCTACTATGAGTCATGAGTTGCGTACACCACTACATGGGGTGATTGGTCTGTTGGACTTGCTTGGTGAAGATGCAGAGCATTTATCGCCTGAGCAGCAGAGAAACTTGATGTTGGCGCAAACATCCTCCCAAGTGTTAAGCTCATTAATTGATGATGTACTTGATTTGGCAAAAATTGAGTCTGGTAAAGTAGAAATACAAAAGCAGTCGTTTTATTTGCGTGATGCTTTACATGATGCTTTGGTTCCATTTGTAATGAAAGCACGAGAAAAAGGCTTGAGTTTAACTTTGGAAATGAAAGATGTTGCGGCGGTGGTAGAAGGTGATGTGGTGCGCCTACGTCAGGTGTTACTCAACTTGGTTGGTAATGCTATAAAATTTACCATGCAGGGTTATGTACGCATTGTTGTGACGCAAGATGAAGGTATATTGCAAATTAATATCGAAGATTCAGGCATTGGTATTGATAAGATGAAGCAAGATATTGTGTTCCAGCCATTCACGCAGGTTCATGATGTACATATTTTGGGTGATAACTTGCAAGAGAAAGGTACAGGTTTAGGCACAACAATTTCTCAGCACTTTGTTGAAATGATGGGTGGAACACTGACTTTACAAAGTGAACCCAATATTGGTAGTACCATGAGTATTCGTTTGCCTCTACAGCAAGTTGGTGAACAAAGGGTTAGTGAAAACCTAGATATGGTTGATTTCTCTAAGCAGGGTGAAGCAGGTTTGCTTGGAAGTGATACCCAAGCAGTTGAGCCAGAAACTTGGTCGGTACTACTTGCCGAAGATGATCCTGTGGGAAGAAGAATTGCATTAAAACGTTTACAAGGTTCGGGGTTTGATGTTGAAGAAGTGAGTGATGGGCTGGCAGCTTGGGATAAAATCCAAACGCAAGATTATGATTTGTTGCTCACTGATATTCGTATGCCAAGTTTAGATGGCATGTCATTAACCAAGAAAATTCGAGAATATGAGGCTGCTCAAGGCAAAAAAGCGATGTTGATTATTGGTTTATCAGCTTATGCCTTGGAAGAAGTGAAAAATGATGCCTTGGCTTGTGGTATGGATGCATTTGTTTCAAAACCCGTGGATATGGCTACCCTGATGGCAACATTAGAAGAACATTGTGAAAATGAATC
Organism: Ghiorsea sp.; assembly: GCA_027059605.1. Classification (GTDB taxonomy): domain Bacteria; phylum Pseudomonadota; class Zetaproteobacteria; order Mariprofundales; family Mariprofundaceae; genus Ghiorsea. Next base: position 36,092 of record JALSZC010000128.1, read on the forward strand.
CCTTAAGAAAGGTTTACATTCCTAAGCGTGCTTAGCATATACAATCATGATAGGGATATTGTTCAACTGACTTATGTATATCCTGTTGTTTCTCGTCGTGCTGGAGGTGTATCCTTAGGTATTAATTTGAATCCCAATAATAAGTGCAACTGGCAGTGTATTTACTGCCAAGTTCCAAACTTACAACGTGGTGTTGCAGAAGATGTTGATTTAACATTATTAGAAAAGGAGTTGGATTCATTTTTAGTGGAAATACTGCATGGCACATATATGCAACAGCATGTGCCAGAGCAGTGCAGGCAGCTTCAAGACTTGGCTATTTCTGGTAATGGTGAGCCAACGACCTGCCCAAACTTTTCTGATGTGGTCGCATTGATTGTGCGTTTGATGCAAAAATATCAACTGGATATACCTTTACGGCTTATTAGTAATGGTTCTTATATGCATAAAGAGCATATACAACAGGGGTTGGCTTTGATGACCAAACAACAGGGCGAAGTTTGGTTTAAGGTTGATGCATTGGGTGAAGCGATGAGCAAAGCCATCAATGGTGTATCCTTGTCTGCATCATGGCAAGCCAAGCAATTGCAACAAGCAGCACAAGCTTGCCCAACATGGATTCAAACTTGTGTGATGCAACAGCAATTGGATGATGATATGTACATGAGCAACTATGTGAGATGGCTCAAAGACATTCTAATACAAGGTGTGAGTATTGAGGGTGTATTATTGTATGGGTTGGCGAGACCGTCTATGCAAGATGGTGGGGATAAATTAGTCTCTGCGGATAAGGCTGAATTGGTTTTATTTGCACAAAAAATTGAATCGCTTGGTTTAGCGGTTAAAGTATCTTAAAAATTGAAGAAAGGTAGTGTGATTGAAGTGAAAGATTTAATCCATGAAGCATTGGTATCGGGTGTTGAATTGCGTAAGAAGTATATTGGGCTTCTGGATGATGATTTATTAAAAGCAGCCGAAATCATGGTGCACTGTTTGCGTAATGGCGGTAAAATATTGGCTTGTGGCAATGGTGGTTCAGCCTCGGATGCACAGCATTTTGTTGCTGAATTGGTTAACCGCTTTGAGATGAATAGACCAGCATTGGCAGCCATTGCTATGGTTAATGATGCATCAGTGATAACCAGTATTTCTAATGATTTTGCTTTTGATGCCATTTATGCCAGGCAAACAGAGGCTTTGGGTAGAGAAGGGGATGTGTTGCTGGGTATTTCAACCAGTGGTGATTCTAAAAATGTATTAAATGCGGTAGAAAAAGCGGCAGAGATTGGTATGCAAGTGATTGCTCTGACAGGGCGAGATGGTGGTAAACTAGGCAAACATTCAGGTACAAGTGTACACTTAAATATTAACCACCCTTCAACGGCAAGGGTGCAAGAAATGCACATCACTTGTTTACATATTTTATGTACTTTAATTGATGAAACTATGTTTGGAAAAGAATAAGAGAAGCTTATGGATGATGATAAGGAAATAGATTACACAAGAATATATCATTGGAATCAGAAGAAAAAGAAAAAACCTTGGCTACTTTATACGTTGATTGCCACGATTTGTTTTGCCATTGCTTGGGTAATGAGTTGAATCAAAACTTGTTAAGTTGGGAAAATGCTAAAGTGCTTCGTGACACATGGGCAGAGCAGGGGCAAAAGGTTGTATTTACCAACGGTTGTTTTGACTTGTTGCACCCTGGGCATCTCCAATATTTAAATGATGCCAAAGCATTGGGCGATAAGCTGATTATAGGTTTAAATGCAGATGCTTCAATTTCAAGGCTTAAAGGTGATAGCCGCCCGATTAATATGCTTGTGGATAGAGCAGCGATGCTGATGGGTTTAAAGCCTGTTGATGCTGTAGTTGCTTTTGAAGAAGATACCCCACAAAAGCTGATTGCTATGTTGTTGCCTGATGTGCTGGTCAAAGGTGGTGATTATGCTGTGGATGATATTGTGGGAGCCAAAGAAGTGCGTGAACATGGCGGGGAAGTGATTGTTGTACCCTTTTTAGATGGTTATTCATCATCCAAACTGATTGAACGTATTAAGGCTTCATAATTCACCACGAAGAACACGAAGTTTTCTTTTGTTTTAGTAAATCTATAAAAATATCAAACCATTGATGACTAATGGCTTCTAAATTTAAGCCTTTGATACCTTGGTTTTGCATTGATGTTGCTTTGCGTGATGTACCACAGGGGTTAATTTTTGCAAACCAAGCTAAGTCAGGATGTACATTCAGGGCAATGCCATGTGATGTGATGCCTTTGCTAATACGAATGCCTAAAGCGGCGATTTTTTCGTTATTGAGCCACACACCAGGTAAACCGCAATCACGCGTTGCTTCCAAATCATAAGTTTGTAGCAGTTGAATTACAGATTCTTCAAGCAAATGCACATAATTACGCACATTTAAGTCATGCTGTTTTAAATCAATCATAGGATACATCATCAACTGCCCTAAACCATGGTAGGTGGTTTCACCACCACGTTCGGTTGGCACAAAAGGCGCACCCAAATTAACTGTGCTGTTATCAATGCCGCGTTTTCCCGTAGTGAAGACATGCTCATGCTCGCAAAACCACACAGTATCGACTTCAAAGTTTGCAACATATTGCTGCATTTCCTGAAGGAATTGCGAGTATTCTTGCCTGCTCAACCATTGGTAGATTGGTGGCGTTTGGTTTTCTGATTGACGAATGATAGTTTGCATGACTGAATCCAGCGCACTTTCACAGTTTTACGATTGGAATACAATAGAAATACCACTGAAACAGAATAAGGAAATCATCATGTCTTCAAGTCAAAATACTACATTTGAGCTGATTCCAGCCATTGATTTAAAGCAAGGGCAGTGTGTTCGCCTCAAACAAGGGCGCATGGAAGATGCTACGGTTTACGGCAGCAATGCAGCTGAAATGGCGGCACATTGGCAAGCTTTGGGTGCAAAAAGACTGCATGTTGTCGATTTGGATGGTGCGTTTGCAGGTAAACCTGCCAACCGTGAAGCCATCAAAGCCATTTGTGAAGTGATGGATATTCCTGTGCAGCTTGGTGGTGGTTTAAGAGATTTGAAGATGATTGAAGGCATGTTAAATCTTGGTATTGATAGGGTGATTCTTGGCTCAATTGCCATTGCAGACCCAAACATTGTAAAAGAAGCATGTGCTGCATTTCCCGACCAAGTGTGTGTGGGTATTGATGCCAAAGCGGGTATGGTGGCAGTGCATGGTTGGGATGATGTGACTGATGTCAAAGCTGTAGATTTAGCCAAACAATTTGAAGATGATGGTGTGGTAGCCATTATTTATACGGATATTGCTAGAGATGGAATGCTCTCTGGTCCCAATATTGAAGAGACAGCTAATCTTGCCAAAGCGATTTCAATTCCTGTGATTGTATCAGGTGGTGTGGCGAAGATGGATGATGTTTTGAATTGTGCCAAACATGTAGATGATGGTATTTGCGGTGCAATTACAGGGCGTGCAATTTATGAAAATACCATTGATTTCAAAAAAGCGATGGAGCTTCTATAAATGTTATCCAAGCGTATTATTCCTTGCCTTGATGTTGCTCACGGTCGTGTGGTGAAAGGCGTACAGTTTGTTGATATTATTGATGCAGGTGACCCTGTGGAAGCTGCCATCAAATATGATGAGCAGGGTGCTGATGAATTAACCTTTTTGGATATTCGCGCCAGCCATGAAAGTCGTGATACGCTTTATCATATGGTTACCGAAGTTGCTGAACATGTGTTTATGCCGCTCACAGTGGGCGGTGGTGTCAAAGCACTTAAAGATATTGAAGGTTTATTGCATGCTGGTGCAGATAAAGTCTCGATTAACACTGCAGCTATTTTTAACCCTGAACTGGTCAAAGAAGCCGCCGAGCGTTTTGGTTCTTCAACCATTGTCGTGGCAGTGGATGCCAAGCGTGTAGATAACTACTGGGAATGTTTTACCCATGGTGGGCGCAAAGAAACGGGTATCAATGCCGTAGAGTGGGCAAAGCGTATGTCTGATTATGGTGCAGGCGAAATTCTTTTAACAAGTATGGATGCTGATGGCACCAAAGCAGGTTATGATATTCCGCTGACCAGAGCTGTATCCGATGCGATTTCAGCCAATGTGGTGGCATCAGGCGGTGTAGGCACGCTAGAACATATGGCAGAAGGTTTAACCGAGGGCAAAGCTGATGCCGTGCTTGCTGCATCCATTTTTCACTTTGGTGAGTTCACCATTGCCGAAACCAAACAATATTTAGCAGATAAAGGTATTCCTGTACGTTTATAAGTTGTGAAATATTAGCGTTTTACCCGTATGTTTTCTTTAGTCTATAGAGTGTGCCACACTGGATGTTTATACATCACTTTTTCAAATAACGGGCTTTCTAGGTGGGTGTTTAACCATGTTTGCAGTTTAGGGTAAGGAGCTTTGTCAAACCATGCTTTATCTACAAAAGCAAATTGACGAATAAAGGGAAAAATAGCGAAATCGGCAAGTATTGGTTGTTCGCCACACAAAAAGGTAAACTGGCACAACTGTTGTTCTAGTTTTTGAAGGAACAACTCAGCTTGTGAACGATAATCATTTTGTGAATATTCTGGGAATCGGTCGGCATATTTGTATTTATCCAACCACTGTTTAAATGTGTTGTCATTGATGTCAATTAGGGCGAGTGCTTGTTCTTTATGACTCAGCCAATCATCAGGGTCATGTTGTTGCAATGCCCAAAGCATGATGTCTAAGCTTTCATCAATTATTATCCCATTTTCAAGTACTAATACAGGAACAGTGCCCTTGGGGGAAGCATGGAGCATGGCTTGGGGTTTATTTTTAAGGGTTATTTCTCGGTGTTCAAGTTGTATGCCTGCATATATTAGTGCAAAACGCGCACGCATGGCATAAGGGCAACGGCGAAAGGAATAAAGAATAGGTTTCATCTTGGGGAACTTCTAACACACGCAGAGTGGCTATCAAGTTTTATGGTGGTAAATAAGGTCGATAGATTTGCACTATTTCTTTTGCAGTTTATCATATCAAGTTCAAAATAAAAAAGAGGGGATTTTTTTATGAATAAATCTGTTTTAGCTGTATCTTTGTTACTTATGGGTACGCTGAGTACACCTGCAATGGCAGAGGAAGGACGAGGTACTATTGGTTTAGCATCCAAGTCGATAAGCATTTCAACCACTTCAGGTTTTACCACAAACACCTATCTATGGGGCGGTATTGCTTTGGTTGCTGGTTATGATATCACGGATTCTATCTCAGTACGTGGGTCATATTATACTTTGGTTGAGACAACAGACTCAAATAGTGAAATGAATGGTTTTGATGCTGATGTGCGTTTTGGTCCGAATGGACTAGGTTTTACTTACTACGGTTCATTGGGCTATTTTAGTGATACTTGGAATGGTTCTACGGGCGGCATTTCTGAAAGCTATGGTGGTGGAACACTGGGTGTTGGTATTGGTTATAATTGGGACAGCGTGAACTTGGATTGGAATATATTAAATATTCGTTCAAAGTCAGATTACCCTGCAACAACTGATTTGGTTGGATCTGGCTCTTTAGGTCTATCTTATCGTTTTTAAGTAGTCATTAACGAAAGAGAAAAGGCAATCTATTTTATTACATAGGTTGCCTTTTTTTATGCCAAGACTTTAGAATAGGGCATGGTTGAAAATGTGAAAGATATGTTGTTTGCTCAAAAAGATGCTGCGCCGTTTGTTTTTGATGCTGATGTAACACGTGTATTTGAGGATATGATTCAACGTTCTGTACCCGGTTATGGCTTGACGCTGAAGATGATTTCTGTGATTGCAGGGCTTTATACCCAAGAAAATAGTAAATTATATGATTTGGGCTGCTCATTGGGCGCATCTACACTTGCCTTGGCGCATGGTATTAAGGTTGGTGGTGTACAAATTATAGGGGTAGATAATTCGCAAGCTATGTTAGATAAGTGTGCGGTTCATATCACCTCAAGCCCTGTACCTGTGAAGCTTGAACATGATAACATTCAGAATGTCAGGTTTGAGGATGCTTCTGTGGTTGTATTGAATTTTACGCTGCAATTTATTGCCAAAGAAGAACGCTTAGCTCTGTTACAACGCATTTATGCAGGTATGCGTCAGGGTGGGGTGTTAATTTTATCAGAAAAGGTGAGCTTTGCGGATGAATTTGTGCAAGATAAACATATTGCATTGCATGAGTCTTTTAAGAAAGCACAAGGTTATTCTGAGCTTGAAGTGAGCCGAAAACGCCAATCTTTAGAAAATGTGTTGATACCTGAGCCTATTTCAGCGCATCATGCGCGCTTGCAGGCTGCTGGTTTTGCCAAGTCACAAACATGGTTTCAGTGTTTTAATTTTGTTTCGATGTTGGCGTATAAGACTGAAAAATAAAAAAGTATGGTGAGGATATGATAAAAGGAATCAGGGAAGACAT
>JALSZC010000129.1 GCA_027059605.1 Ghiorsea sp.
GCGAACAGCAAGGGAAATGCGCGTATTCATTGCAGCCGCTAGACATTAACCGCTTGTTTGAGGTGGGTTATGTAGAAGTTGACCATGTTTTACCATATTCGCGTAGCTTTGATGACAGTAAAAACAACCGGGTTTTGGTGCTGACTGCAGAAAATCGAAATAAAGGTAATCAAACGCCATATGAATACTTGGGTGGTAAGCAGCAAAGTGAGCGGTGGCATCAGTTTGAAGCTTATGTGAAATCAAACAAGTCATATCGTCAAGCCAAGCGTAATCGTTTATTGAAAAAGGATTTTGGTGAAGATGAGGCGAAAGAGTTTAGTGAGCGCAATTTGAATGATACACGCTATATCTGTCGATTCTTCAAAAATTATGTAGAGCAATATTTACAACTGCATGAAGAAAGCGATGTGAAGCGTTGCGTGGTGGTGAGTGGTCAACTTACATCATTTTTACGTTTCCGCTGGGGGCTGATGAAGGTGCGTGGTGACAGTGACAGGCATCATGCGCTGGATGCGGCTGTGGTTGCGGCATGTAGTCATGGTATGGTGAAACGCTTATCAGACTATGCTCGGTATCATGAGGTGGAGCGAGCCAAGGGTGCGATTGATGTCACGACAGGTGAAATTATTGACGAAGCTATGCTGGATAAACTAGAAAAAGATTTTCCCAAACCATGGTTACACTTTAGGGATGAAATGTTGGCTCGATTGTTTATGGATAACCTTGATGAGCTAAGAGCTACCGTTGAAAGCTATGGCACATATCCTGAAACTACATTGGATATGCTACACCTCCTCTTTGTATCCCGTGCGCCGCAGCGCAGAAATAAAGGAGCCGCGCACAAAGATACCATTTATGGGCAATCGCCTGCTTTGAAAGAAAAAGGCGCAGTCACACAACGTGTTACAGTGGAAAAATTAAAGCCTACTGATATAGATAAGCTGGTTGATCCACATCGCAATGCCAAGCTTTATGCTGCTTTGCGTCAGTGGGTTGCGAGTAAAGATGAACGAGAAAAGCAAGCCAAGGCGATTGAGTCTGGTGCAGGTCGAGGTAAAGATAAACGACCTCTCACTGCTGAAGAGAAAGCAGAGATTGCAAGGCTAAGGGCTTTGCCCAGAAAGCCAGATAAGCATGGCAACACTACAGGACCGATTGTACGCTCGGTGACCATGATGGTGGATAAGCTTTCAGGTGTAGAAGTGCGTGGGGGCGTGGCGAGAAATGATACCATGATTCGGGTTGATGTGTTTCAACATGTATCCAGCCGTAAGTTTTTCCTTGTGCCTGTGTATGTACATCATTTGGTCACAGGTTTACCCAATAAAGCGATTGTGGCGCATAAAGACCAAAGCCAGTGGATTGAGATGGATAAAAATCATACATTTTTATTCTCACTTTATCCCAATGATTTGGTGCGAATTACATTCAAAAATAAACCGATGCGAATGGGTTATTATCGTGGTTGTCATAGTGGAACAGGTAATATCACTATTGCTCTGCATGATAGATATGTTATGGGTGAGGGTACAACTAGTCAGAGAGTCCATACCAAAACCCCTGATAAACCTATACCTAATGATAAGCGTGGTTTGATTGAAGGTATTGGTGTAAAAACAGCCGTATCCATAGATAAGTATCATGTGGATGTTTTGGGGCATGTGTATCCCGCGGCAACAGAGCAAAGACGTGGTATGGCGTAGTGTGATGATTTCGCGCCCTGCTCGCTTAAAGCGTGAGCAGAGCGCGCTAGTGGTGCAGCAGGAAAGTGATGTGCGTGTTCCTTTTGAAGATATTGGGGTGATTGTGTTGGCGCATAGAGAAATCAACGTCACGCATGGAGTGCTTTCGGCATGCGGTGAATATGGTATTAGCATGTTTAGCATGGATGAAACGCATCATCCGAATGCGGTGTTGCTCCCTTTTTTACAACATTCTCGGGCAACGCAAGTATTGCGTTGGCAGCTTGGTGTCACGCGACCGCTTGCCAAGAAGATATGGGCAGTGGTGGTGCGGCAGAAAATTGCGAATCAGGGTATATGCTTGGATTTGATGGGTAAGCAGGGTGGGGAACGTATGGCTGCTTTTGTGAGTCAAGTGCGTTCTGGAGATACCACTATGATGGAAAGCCAAGCTGCTGCATTTTATTTTAGTCAGTTGTTTGGTAAGGGCTTTGGTCGCAGTCAGGTATGTTGGGTAAATGCTGCGCTCAACTATGGGTATGCTGTGTTACGGGGATGTATTGCACGAGGCTTGGTGGCGCATGGCTTTTTTCCTGCCTTAGGTGTTCATCATGCAAGTGAACAAAATGCGTTTAACCTTGCGGATGATATGATTGAGCCATTTCGACCTGTAGTAGATTTGTATGTTGCAAGCTTGGCGGATGAAAAAACATCAGGGCTAAAGCCAGAAGACAAGACGGCTTTGGTCAATTTGTTGCACCATGACATAGCTATGCCTAGGGGTAAAATGACGTTGTTATCGGCTATTGAGCAAAGTATTGAAAGTCTTTCTCGAGCCATACAACGGAAGAATGAAAAGCTAATGGAACTACCTGAATTGATACCGTTGGTGATACATCATGATGAAGCATGAGCCAAAGTACACGGCGATTTATGCGGATACTTGTTTTTTTTGATTTGCCAACAACAACCAAGGCAGATAAACGAGCTTACACTTTGTTTCGCCGTTTTTTGATTAATGATGGTTATGATATGCTGCAATGGTCGGTATATGGTCGGGTAGTGAATGGTATGGATGCAGAGAAAAAACATTTAAGGAGGCTTCAAGCTAATCTCCCCCCTGATGGTTCGGTGCGAAGTTTGACGGTCACAGAGAAGCAGTTTGCCAGTATGAAGATGTTAGTTGGTTCCCCCAAAAGGCAAGAAAAAAAGGTCAATTCTGACCAAATGTTATTGTTTTAAGCTTGTTTTTTTATTTGAGAAAGCCTCTGTTCTATCAATCAGAACAGAGGCTTAGACCAAGTGTAGTATAGCCATTTGGGGTGAGAGAGGGAACTACAACTTGATGATGGCAACAACAAAAATGGCAATAAGTATAGCCATTTGGGGTGAGAGAGGGAACTACAACATCATAGCCTGCACAT
>JALSZC010000130.1 GCA_027059605.1 Ghiorsea sp.
ACCCCATAAAGCAGCCATGCATGATGCAAGCGGCCCTGTTGCAAAGCTTGTGCAAATGTATGCTGCACATGTTCATGCCCTAAAACTTGTTTCATAGCTGACTTAACACGGCTTGAATATCAGCTTGCACATCTTCTATACTTTGCCTTGCATCAATGCGCTTTACACGCTGTGGATTGTCTTGTTGTATGCTATCAAAGGCTTGATACACGGCTTGGTGAAATGATGTTTTTTCCTCATCCAAGCGGTTGGCAACTTCACCTCTACTTTCACGCGCTTGCATACGCAACGCTGCATCAGCCACAGGCAAATCCAACCAAATCGTCACATCAGGGCTTAGCCCACATTCTGCCCACCTCAGCATATCCCTTAATGTTTGGGTACCTTCCAATGCTCTGCCCGCAAGCTGATAAGCCAATGTGGAATCCGTATATCTATCACACACCACCCACTTGCCAGCAGCTAATGCAGGCTTAATTACCTTCTCTACATGCTGCGCTCTATCTGCCAAAAAAAGCAACAACTCTGCTGCAGGCACAGGCGTATGTTCACCCGACAACAATAAACGGCGGATTTCCTTGCCTAATGCTGTATCTCCAGGCTCAAATGTTTGCAATACATCTTCACCTTGGCTTTTTAACCAATCCACAGTGCGTGATAGTTGCGTGGTTTTACCGCTGCCATCACCACCTTCAAATGTAATAAACTTACCTGTTGTCATGGGTTATTCGCCTGTCCATACATATTCTTGCAAAATGCAGAGGTTGAATGACTTGGGTAAGCATTTCAACCAATCTTTTAATGCATCAATCTGTGAGGATGTTGTCCAAAGTTGCTGTACACCATGCATACAACGCACAAAAGCAAGCCCATCTTCACCTTGCAATAAAGCCTGAAACAAAAGCTGTTGTTTCTTTTCAAGCTCAAACTCAATAATAATCGTTTCATGCTGCTGTGGCAGTGGCTGAAAAACGATCTCTCGTTGAAACAATGCACTCGCCATACTGCTCACTTGTTTGCCATCACCTGAAGTCCAAAAACTTTGCTTACCACCTTCTCTTTGTGGATTCAAAACATGCTGTGCTGCCAACTGATGCTGCAGCCGCTTAGCAACCGCATCCCCTGTACTAATCACATGCACTTGCTCGCCCAACAAATCTCGCATCACGGGTTCCAGCAGTGGATAATGTGTACAACCCAAAACAAACGTATCCGCACCTTCTTCAAGCAGCGGTTGCACATATTTTGCCACCAATACCTTGGTGCAATCTGAGTGTAAGTCTCCCTGCTCAATGGCTTCCACCCAGCCCGCACAAGGTTGGGTAATGATACGCGCTTGATGTTGGTGCGAGTCCAAAAGTTTTGAAAACTTATCACTTTGAAGTGTATTTGCAGTAGCAAGCACAGCGACCACCCCCGATTGGGTAAGTGCTACTGCAGGTTTAATGGCTGGCTCCATACCAATCACAGGTATCTGCAAACGCTCCCGTAATATATGTACAGCTTCTGCAGTTGCCGTATTACACGCCACCACCAATGCCTTTATATGATGTGTTTGAACCAAAAAATCAGCGAGTACACACGCTCGCTGCACAATCAAAGCACTATCTTTATCACCGTACGGCGCAAAAGATGAGTCTGCAATATATATCAAATCCTCGTGCGGCAGTAAGGCTTGAACATCTTCAAATACCGTCAGCCCACCAAGACCTGAATCAAATATACCTATTGGCGATTGTTTTCTCACGGCTGAAAACTAACAACTGATGACATATTCTCAATAACCCTACGAAGTACAAAGATGACAAAGACCTACTAAACATTAGCATTCGCCACTATGTTAACATTTACCCTTATTTTCCTCATCACACTATTCATTTCCACTGCCATTGATTTTTGGTTAGAACAACGGCAACGCAAAGCTGTACTCGCTCACCGGCATGAAGTTCCTGCACGTTTTAAAGATGTGATTTCCTTAGAAGCGCATCAAAAAGCTGCCGACTATACCACCACGAAAATCAAAGTTGGCACTTGGGCTGGTTTATACAGCTTGGGTTTACTTCTGATGTGGACATTGGGCGGTGGTCTTGATGTATTGGACAACACCGTGCTTAGTTGGGGCTGGTCGGAATTGACTACTGGCGTTGCTTTTATTTTGTTGTTTACATTTATCGGCAGCCTATTGGATTTACCCTTCTCTATTTATAATACATTTGTTGTCGAAGAAAAGTTTGGCTTTAATAAAATGACAGCAAAGCTTTTCATTACCGATATGATTAAAGGTGCAATCCTGATGACTGTGATTGCAGCACCTTTGATTTGGGTGATTTTGTGGCTGATGCAAAGTGCTGGCAACTTATGGTGGCTTTGGGCTTGGGCTGTATGGGTTGGTTTCTCACTAATCATGATGTGGGCATATCCCACCTTCATCGCACCACTATTTAATAAATTTGAACCCATGAAAGATGCGTCATTAAAAGAAGCTATTGAAGGTTTACTCACACGTTGCGGTTTTGAAAGCAATGGTTTATTTCAAATGGATGGCAGCAAACGCTCAAGTCATGGCAATGCCTACTTCACAGGCTTTGGTAAAAGCAAACGCATTGTATTTTATGATACATTGTTGGAGCAACTTTCAACCAATGAAACCCTTGCTGTACTTGCCCATGAACTAGGACATTTTAAACGCAACCACATCAAAAAACGCATGGTCGTTACATTCACCATCTTCTTGGCTGGGTTTGCCATCATGGGTTGGTTAGCAGAACAAGCTTGGTTTTACGAAGGTTTGGGCGTGTCTCACCCATCCAATCACATGCTGTTGGTCTTATTTATGCTCGTCATGCCTGTCTTCACCTTTTTTATCTCACCCATCATGAGCATGTATTCACGAAAGCATGAGTTTGAGGCCGATGATTATGCCAAAGAACATGCCGAAGCAGCAGATTTAATTAGCGCACTGGTCAAAATGTATGAAGATAATGCGGCAACACTAACACCTGACCCGCTCTATTCAGCATGGCATGATTCGCACCCACCAGCACCCATTCGCAT
>JALSZC010000131.1 GCA_027059605.1 Ghiorsea sp.
CGTGATGCAGAAGCGTTTACGCAGCTTGCAGAAACGGCTAAAGCAAATATTCAATAAGTAATCCCGACAAATGTCGGATGCTCGATTGAGGAATGGCAGGGTCGTAATGACTCTGCCATTTTTGTTTGTGTAAAAGCTTTGAACCGTAGAGTACACAGAGTAACGCAGAGGTTTTAAGTTTAGCTCGTACATCATGATTTGATTTTGTGCTGAAAAGTCGCCATTCTAGGCTTATGAATAGGTTGAGTTATATATTGTACCCCGAAAACTATATATAAAAACTATATATAAGTATACTGTCCCCGATTTCATTATTGCTTTTGGCAGGTGGCGCTGCATCGCACAAGGTACATTTAAACTTAACAATATTACATTGGAACTTGCTACCTAATGTGTAGGTGTCCTTATTTTTAAGCTTTGTACCAGGACCACGCTCTTTTTTCTCGGTATTTACTGGAACACCCAAGTTTTTACACAAAGGATTTTTGCAAAAATTAACCTGAATCCCACCATATTCTAAAGGAACTCTTGGTCCAACTCTATGACAAGATTTCTTCTTCAAACAAAAATCCCCTCAATCGTTATGATTGAAGGGATTATGTCTATTACACTACTTTTATCAACGCCTTTACCTATCGGCTTGAGAAACATAAAGGTTACATTTATTTATGTATTATTGGATAAATACAGCTTTTGGTCCTTTTGTTTTTTGCCCGTAGGCTCTTACATTAAATGGATATTTACGCTCTTCGCTAATAATAGTCGGTTCGCCTTTAATTTTTTTCATAACTGTTTTGAAGCTGTAATACCACTCAAATGTTTCTAGCTTGTCACCTACTTTCAATTCATATAAACCAAAGCGTATTGTTCCAGATTTGTGTGCAAGTGCTACCATATAAAACGGTGAAATTATCATTTCTTTTGAAGAGTTGGGCACAATAATTGCATTGAGGTAATCTGCAATGTTTGCTGTGTTAATGGGTACGTTTTTACCATCAATATCAATGGTTAATACGCTACCTGCGGGTCTAATAACCTTGTCCGACTGGTTGCTGATTGTAATTTTAAAACGAACAAAAGGGTTGTCAGGCACAAGAGAGGGTATTGCTTTATGAATATAATCTTTTTTTCCATCCTCTATCCTTAAGCTGAACAACTTAACTTTATCAGGTTTTTGGATGTAAATATGTTCATACTCCCAATGAAATGAATAGTCGTTTATTGGCTCAATACGAACTGTAACATTTGATTTTTTTTGAGATAATTGAGTTTGTTTTAAAGGTGTTATTTCAACCACATAAGCTGTGGTATCTTGTGCAGGCTCTGTTTTTACAGTAGGAGTACTATTCTTTTGCGGTGGAACACAGGCCGTAAGCAAAGTAATAGCAGTCATGTATAGTAATTTGTTCTTAAGTTTCATAATTTAAACCCTCCAGTTTATTGTGCATGAAAAATACGGGGGGGGGGGTAAAGTCAAGTTTTTTAAGAGGAATGTAAGCGGAAGCTGGGGACAGGGAACTGGAAACAGTATAATCATGTTTCCCTTTTAAAGGGCTATTGTATGGGTTCATCGAACAACTTTTTTCATCTAATGATTTTTTGTAACTTCTTTGTAGAGTGCTGCTTCTATTGATAACCTATGATGGCATAGGGTTGAGGGTAACAATGAGTGAAATTGATTCATTAAAAGCACAGCTACAGGATTTGCAGGATAAAGCATTGGCATTGTTTGCGGATGCTGCTGATTTAAAAGCATTGCAAGCCTTGCGTGTGACTTATTTGGGTAAAAAAGGTGAGCTGACCAGTGTGCTTAAGGGCGTGGGTAAGTTGCCTCCTCAAGATAGACCTGTGATTGGTCAGTTTGTGAATGCAACGAAAACCGTGCTTGCTGAGGCTTTGGATAAAGCTGAATCTTTACTGGCTAGTAAAGAAAAAGAAGCGAGAATTGATGCAGAGCGTATTGATGTGACCTTATCTGGGCGTACATCAGCATCTGGTGCGCTTCATCCTGTGCAACAGGGTTTGAATGAAATGACGGCGATTTTTTCGCAAATGGGTTTTGCCATGGCAGAAGGCCCTGAAATTGAAGATGAGTTTCACAATTTTGATGCGCTGAACATTCCAGCAGAACATCCTGCGCGTGCTAATCACGATACTTTTTTCTTTGATATTGAAGGCACAGCCGACACAAAATTATTGCGCACGCATACGTCTCCCGTACAAATTCGTGCTATGCAGGCTTGTGTGGATGCAGGTGGTGAGCCACCGCTTGCTGTGGTGGCTGCAGGGCGTGTTTATCGTTGTGATTATGATGTGACCCATTCGCCTATGTTTCACCAAGTGGAAGTATTTAAGGTGGATAAAGATGTGTCACTGGCACACCTTAAAGGTGTATTGCAGCATTTCTTGTCAGCATACTTTGAAAAGGATGTGCCGATTCGTTTGCGCCCGCATTATTTCCCATTTACTGAACCTTCTGCGGAAGTGGATATTGGTTGTGTATTCTGCAATCACAAAGGCTGTCGTATTTGTAAAGGTAGTGGTTGGATTGAAGTGTTGGGTAGCGGCATGATTCATCCCAATGTGCTTAAAGCTGTGGGTATCGATAGCACAGCCTATTCTGGTTTCGCCTTTGGACTTGGTGTGGAGCGTTTGGTGATGCTAAAACATGGTATTCCTGATTTGCGATTATTTTTTGAAAATGATGTTCGATTCTTACGTAGGATGGGGGCTTAAGTCGATGAAAATTCCATTTTCTTGGTTAAAAGAACACTGTCCTATTGAAAAAACACCCGAAGCGGTTGCTGATGATTTGGTGCGTTTGGGTCATGAAGTTGAAGGCATAGAAATGCCACGTGCGGGTGTGAAAGGTGTGCGCGTTGGACTGATTGCAGAGATGAAACCACATCCTGATGCAGATAAATTGAAATTGCTCAAGATTGATTTGGGTGATGTGGAGCATTTATCCATTGTTTGCGGTGCAAGCAATATGGTGGAAGGGGATAAAGTTCCCGTTGCCACTGTAGGCACGAGTT